>DAOTZP010000183.1:0-4983 GCA_034434265.1 Anaerolineales bacterium
ACTGCCGGGGCAATCCATCGCCCTGCTCGGCTCGACGGGTTCGGGCAAGACCTCGCTGGTGAATCTGCTGCCGCGCTTCCACGAATACACGGGCGGACAAATTCTGCTCGACGGCGTGGAGTTGAAGGAATATCCGCGCCGCTACCTGCGCGAGCAGATTGGCATTGTGCAGCAGGAGCCGTTCCTGTTCAGCCGTTCCATCCGCGAGAACATCCTCTACGGCGTGGGACGCAAGGTGACGCAGGAAGAAATCGAAGCCGCCGCAAAAGCCGCCGCCGTGCATGACGTGATTCTCTCCTTCCCCGACGGCTACGACACAATTGTCGGCGAGAAGGGCGTCACCCTCTCCGGCGGACAAAAGCAGCGCGTGACCATCGCCCGCACGATTTTGAAGAACCCGAAAATTTTGATTTTGGACGACTCGACCTCTTCGGTGGATACCGAAACCGAGGCGGAAATCCGCCGCGCGCTGAACGACTTGATGGAAAACCGCACCACCTTCATCATCGCGCACCGCATTCAATCCGTAATGAAAGCCGACCTCATTCTGGTACTGGACAAAGGTCAGGTGATTCAGAAAGGCAATCACGAAGAACTGATGAAACAATTTGGCGGCATGTATCGGAAGATTTACGATATTCAAACGCGGATTGACGAAGAATTGGAAATTGAAATTATGAAATCTGAATTATGAAGTATGAAAAAATTCAAAATCCATAACGTAAAAAAGGAAAACTGAAAAATGAACGAACATCAGAACGACTTACGAGAACGAACCACCGAATTTGCTTTGCGGATTGTACGCATGTATGTGAAATTACCGAAGACAATCGAAGCGTAGACATTGGGCAAACAAGTCCTTCGCGCTGGAACTTCCGTAGGCGCGCAGTTTCGTGAAAGTCAGCGGGCAAAATCGGATGCGGACTTTATCAACAAACTCGAAGGTTGTTTACAAGAAGCGGACGAAACCGCCTACTGGCTCGAGCTCCTTGTGAGAGCGGAGATTGTTCCCGCCGAAAAACTTGCGCCCATGCGCAAAGAAATTGACGAGATTATTGCAATCCTCGTCACCATCGTTACAAAGGTCAAGAAAAGACTTGGAAAATTATGAGATGTGAATTCAGAATTCTGAAGCGTTTTCATAATTCAGAATTCTGAATTCATAATTGGAGTATTCATGTCTGAAGAAACCGAACTCATCGAACTCGAAGAAGAAGAACACACGGCGCAACTCACCGCGCCAACATTGAAGCGCATTTTGCAACTGCTCAAGCCGCACTGGAAGTGGGTGCTGGGCTTCCTGATTACGATTATGCTTGTTTCCAGTTTGGATGCCTACTTCACATACTTGAACAAACAAATTGTGGATGAAGGCATTAAACTCAACGACTTTGACCGCGTAATTGAAATTGCGTGGATTTATGGCGCGTTCCTGCTGGCGCAGGCGGCGTTCATCTTCATCTTTATCTACCTCGCGGGCGTGTTGGGCGAGCGCGTGCAGTACGACTTGCGGAAGATGTTGTTCAATCACCTGCAAGATTTGTCGCTTTCCTACTACGCCCAAAACGCGGTGGGACGGCTCATCGCGCGCGTCACCTCCGATACGGGGCGCGTCTCCGAGCTGGTGACCTGGGGCATTGTGGACAGTACATGGGCGCTGATGAACATCGTCACTTCGCTGACCTTTATGGCGCTCATCAACTGGCGGCTGGCGTTAATTGTTTCGGTCATCATCCCGATTATGATTTTCGTCGCTGTCAAATTTCAAAAATACATTCTGGCGGAGTTCCGCACCACGCGGCGCACCAACAGCAAAATCACGGGCGCGTATAACGAGAACATTCAGGGCGTGCGCGTGGTGAAAGCGCTCGGACGCGAGGACGCGAATCTGGTCGAGTTTCAAGGCTTGACCTCGAAGATGTACCGCGCCGCATATCGCGCCGCGTGGCTTTCCGCGCTCTTCCTGCCCACCGTGCAAATCATCGCCGCGTTCGCGCTCGGCGCCATCGTCTGGTACGGCGGCGTTCAAATCGAAACGGGCGCCATCACCATCGGCGGCATTCAAGCCTTTGTCGCGTATCTGACCTTTATGATGTGGCCCGTGCAGGACCTCGCGCGGGTGTACGCGGAAACGCAGCACAGCATCGCTTCGGCGGAGAGAATCTTCAAGTTGGCGGATACGCCGCCCGAAGTCCGCAACCGCGAAAACGCGGTCGAGGCGAAGACTCTGCTCGGCAAAATCGAATTCGACCACGTGGACTTTTTCTACGAAGACCGCAAGCCCGTCCTGACCGATTTCACATTGGAAGTGAACGCGGGCGAGACCATCGCGCTGGTCGGTCCGACGGGCGGAGGGAAGTCCACCATCGTGAATTTGCTCTGCCGCTTTTACGAGCCAAGCAAGGGCGTGATTCGCATCAACGGGCGCGACTACACCGAGTACACGCTGGAGTCGATTCACAACAAGATTGGCATCGTGCTGCAAACGCCGCACTTGTTCAGCGGAACGGTGCGCGAAAACATCCGCTACGGGCGGTTGGAAGCGACCGACGCGGAAGTGGAAGAAGCCGCGCGGATTGCGGGCGCGCATGAGTTCATCGTGACGCTGGAAAAAGGTTACGAGCAGAACGTGGGCGAAGGCGGCAACCTTCTGTCTGTCGGGCAGAAGCAGTTGATTTCGCTGGCGCGCGCGGCGCTTGCCCGCCCCGAGCTGTTCATCATGGACGAAGCGACCTCGTCGGTGGATACGTTGACCGAGTCGCGGATTCAAAAAGGCATGGAAGCGTTGATGAAGGGACGCACGTCTTTCGTCATCGCGCACCGCCTTTCCACCATCCGCCGCGCGGACCGAATCCTCGTCATCGAGAACGGGCGCATCGCGGAGCAGGGAACGCACGCCGAACTCCTCCGCCAGCGCGGACATTACTACCGCCTGTACACGCAGCAATTCCGCCATGAGTTGGAGGTTCAATACGGCGTGGCTGAAGGCGACGAGACGAATGAAAGAGCAGGCGTCTCGGCGGATTCGGTGATGGTGAAGCGGGAGGCGGTAGCGGCGGATTAAGGGGAAGAGATTGGAGATTGAGAAAAGACCTCGGAGCTCTTCCAGAACTTCGAGGTCTGCGATTCACGGTCAAATATATTTATCGAGAAAGAGCGTGTGCTATGTTTAACTTACTGATTTTTGAAAAAAGTATGTCTCATTTCGTTGATTCACTTGAGGTGAGTGCCAAGTAAGCAATCCTGCAAGCGTTTTTGAGATAAACGAGTTCGAGCAACTGACCGTTGAATTCTTAGACCATCTTGCGTTTGTGGATGGGATGGCGATCCCAGACCAGAACGATGTGACCGGAGACCCGAGCGAGAATTTGTTGAAGGAAGGCGATTGACCTGCTATGGAAAATGTGACCAAGTAAAATGAGAGTCGAGCGCCTCAAAAAAGGAGCAAAACTCTATGAACCGAAAGAAGCCCGAACAGATAGTCAAACTCTTGCGGAAGACCGAGGAAGAACCGGCAAAAGGCAAACAGGTAGAAGACTTTTGCCGTGAAGAGCAAATCAGCCCGGCCACCTACTATCGCTGGCAGCGCAAGTACGGTGGGCTTGCAAGGGGAAGACGCGAAACGGCCCTACCACCCCGCCGCGGACACAACGTGCCAAGTATCCCAATCATGTCTGGATATACGATGTCCTCTTTGACCGCCTGGCAGATGGGCGTCCCTTCAAAACCTTGAGTGTGTTGGATGAGTTTACTCGCGAATGTCACGGCATTCTGGCTGCAACTTCTATTCTGGCGAAGATGTGATTGCCTTTCTGGATAATATCATGAAACAGCGTAGTGCGCCTGCTTTCCCCCGCTCCGACAACGGCAGCGAATTTACCGCCGAGGCGGTGCAGACCTGTTTAGCGGAAAAGAAGGTTGGTCCCGCTTTTATTCCGCCAGGACAGCCGTGGAAAAACGGCTTCATCGAAAGTTTCCATGACAAGTTCCGCGACGAATGCTTGCAGCGCGAATGGTTTTCGTCCTTGCTTGACGCGCAAGTTGTGATCGCTGACTGGCGGATACACTATAACACCCGACGTCCTCACAGCTCATTGGACTACCAAACCCCGGCGAACTTCACCGCTCAATGGGTTACCCAAATTCAACCTGCTCTGGCTCTCATTCCGACTGGACACAAAAACTGAGGCACGTCACGATTACCTCTTTATTTGTGAGATTATGCCAATACGAACTGACATATATTTCTACTTATCTTCTTTTGAAATCTTTTCAAGCGATACAATAGCGCTTGCGTCAAATTCCCTTGTTTCCGAGTCCGTTTCGTTTAACAAATAGTAGACCGCATACATTTCCCCTTCTTCTTTTTTTATAAGGTTTTTTAATTTGGCGTCAGAAGTTCTAAATTGTATATCGCCAACGTGAATTTCATAATATGTCTCAATTGCAACTTCCGAATTGCCAGATCTGGTAAAGATTTCAACTTCTTCCTCTGCTTGCTTGACTTTAATTTCTCCTCTAGTTGCTTTTAACGTAAAAGTTGAAATGTCTATGTTTTTCAAAGCCCTATTGTATAAATAAACCAAGCAAAATACAGGTAAACTGCACGGAATTACCCAAAGCATATTTTCCCAACTTACAAGTTTTCCAATTGCAAACCAGAAAGGTAAGACAAAGAGAGATGCCACAAATGCAAGAGCTGCCCCCACAAGCAAACTTGGCATTAAACTGAAAGCCAGTATCAAATTCCTGATTGTTGCTGCTGAACGAGCATTTTGAGCGGGAGACAATAATCCATTGCGATTCGCGCTTAAATCTGCCTCGCTAAAATTGAAATACTTCCTGAGTTCTTTTTGCATAATTTCTATTGACACCTCATTATTAGCGCCCAACGAGACTGTCGAAAAACCTCTTTTCACAAACCCTCTCCCCGCCCGGACAGCCCGCCGAAAGGGAGACTCCGCCCGACTGGGGCGGTTTTTC
>DAOTZP010000184.1:0-3898 GCA_034434265.1 Anaerolineales bacterium
AACATAATTTGTCAGCTGGCGCGACCCAGTTAAGTTTAGATTTTCAGCGTGAAAAATATGACGCTTTTCTTGCTAATTTAGACGCCGAGTTGGGAAAAGTATTCACAATTTTGCAGGAAAAAGGCGTTCTCGACCGCACTTATTTTATTTTGACTTCAGACCATGGAGAAATGTTTGAGCGCGGCTCGCATGGGCACGGCACACCTATGTTGTATGAGCCTTTAATTAGAATTCCCCTGCTGATTCTTGCGCCCGGTAATCAAACGCGGCGTGATATTTTTACTCCAACAAGCAATATAGATTTGCTGCCCACAATTCTTCACCTTGCAGGGCAAGACATTCCCAAAACATGCGAAGGCGCGCTTTTGCCCGAGCTGGGCGGAAGCGCGGATGACCAGCGCGCAATTTTGGCGGTGGACGCAAAAGAGAGCTCCGCTCATCTGCCATTTACAAAAGCAACCTACGCCGTTGTTCAAGGGAATTGGAAACTTCATTATTATCACGGCTACAACCATAAATACTGGGACTATTTTGAGTTTTACGACCTCGAAGAGGACCCCGAAGAGATGAATAATAAAATCAATCAGCCCAAATATGCCGATATTATTTCTTCAATGAAAGCAAAATTATTTGCGTCTATTGAGGAAGCGAATAAAAAATTATAAACGCCGATAAAAACAAAAACGGAGAGTCTCTGTAATAAGATTCTCCGTTTTTATTTTATCCAATCACCGGTTAAATCTTCCCCGCCACAAAATCCAGCACATCTATTTTTGTCAAAATGCCAATCGGCTTGCTGTGTTCCACCACAATCAGCGCGTACCCGTCTGTGAGCGACGGCATGGCTTCTTCCAGCGATGTTTCCGGCGGAAAGACCGCGCCCGCGTTTTGCACCAAATTGTCAATCGTCTCTTCGTGGCTGTGGTCATGTTTTTCAAGCAGGTGATTAAGCATGTCCACTTCTTCAATTAAACCGACCAGCGAGCCATCCGCGCCGATAACCGGCATTTGCGAAACGCCGTGCTGGTGCATGGTGGCAACCGTTTTTCTCATCGAATCGCCCAGCGCGGCGGTAAATAAAGTTTTATTTGGTTTGGCGTGCAGCAAATCGCCAAGCGTCATTTCGCCAAACTCCATCGAGAGGAATCCAAACTCGCGCATCCATTTGTCATCGTAAAATTTGGAAAGATACCGCGAGCCGGAATCGGGCAAAATGACAACGGGCAATCTATCTCCGCTGAGTTTGCGGCAATATTTGATTGCGCCCGCAATCGCCGAGCCGGAAGACCCGCCCGCAAAAATGCCCTCCTGCCGCACCAACTGCCGCGCCCACAAAAACGACTCGCGGTCGCCCGCGCGTTCAATCGCGTCCACTACGGTTATATCCATTGTGGAAGGCAAAAAGTCCTCGCCAATGCCTTCAACTTTGTATGTTTTCGGGTATGCGCCCGGCGGAATAACGCCCTTGTTTTGCCAGATTTCCGTCAAAATCGAACCTTCAATGTCCACGCCGACAATTTTGATATTTGGGTTTTTCTTTTTCAAATAACGCCCCACGCCGCTGATTGTTCCGCCCGTGCCAATGCCAATAATCACATCGGTTACTTTGCCGTCGGTCTGCTCCCAAATTTCGGGACCTGTGCTGAGCTCATGTGTTTTGGGATTGTCGGGATTGTGATATTGATTTGCCAAAATCGCGTTGGGAGTCTCACGGGCAAATTTTTTCGCCACCTCGTAATATGACCTTGGGTCATCCGGCGCGACCGCCGTGGGGGTAATCACCACCTTTGCGCCATAAGCGCGCAGCAATAAAATCTTTTCATTGCTCATCTTGTCCGGCATGACGAAAATGGTTTTATACCCTTTGAGCGCGGCTGCAATGGCAAGCCCCACGCCCGTATTGCCGGATGTTGCCTCCACAATCGTCCCGCCGGGTTTGATTTCGCCGCGCGCTTCCGCCTGTTCGATAATGTTGGCGCCCACGCGGTCTTTAACCGACCCGCCGGGATTCATAAATTCCAATTTGGCGTACAGCGGAACAGGCAGGTCTTTGCCGATGCGTTCCAACTTCACCAGCGGCGTGTTGCCCATTGCGCCAAGTACATTGTTAAATACGCGCTTTTCTTTCGATTCGGGTAATCCTGTCATTCTCTCTCCTTTGGTTTTTGTGGATTATACAAGATAAACATGCCTCGCCCAGAGATTAAGGTTTCGCAGTTTTTAAGAACAAACAGGACGCGGATAAACGCTGAATGCGCGAATGTTTCATCCTTTCCGCGCGCTTCGCAGTCCGCGTCCCAAATTAAACTCGGGATGAATGATGTTTGATTTAATACAAAGGCAGGCTTTTATCTATTTCCTCAGCCCATGCGTTGATTCCGCCTTTGAGGTTTTTCATCTTTTTGAATCCCGCGCTGGATAATATCTCAATGGCGCGCGCGGAGCGTGACCCGCGCTTGCAGAAGACAATCATCTCCTTTGCGGAATCCAATTCGGACATGCGCTGCGCGACTTCGCCAAGCGGGATGTTGATTGCGCCCTTGATTGCGGAAATTTCCAACTCGTGCGGTTCGCGCACGTCCAGCAGAATCAAGCCCGGCTCGGAGTCCATCCGCGCTTTCATCTCCTGCGGCGAAATATCCCAGCCCGCCCCGGCGGAAGTGTCGTCGGCGTGATGTCCCGGCACGCCGCAGAATTCCTCGTAATCAATCAATTCTTTGATGTCCGCGTTCGGTCCGCACACGCGGCAGTTGGGGTTTTTCTTCAATGTAACAAAATCAAAAGACATATCGAGCGCGTTATACAGCAGCAGCTTGCCGATGAGCGGTTCGCCGATGCCGAGCAGCACTTTGATGGCTTCGGTGGCTTGCAGCGTGCCGACCGTGCCGGGCAAAATTCCCAGCACGCCGCCTTCCGCGCACGAGGGGACGAGTCCCGGAGGCGGCGGTTCGGGGAACAAGCAGCGATAGCACGGACCTTCTTTGGCGTAAAATACGCTGACCTGCCCGTCAAAGCGGAAGATGGAGCCGTAGATGTTTGGTTTGCCAAGCATCACGCACACATCGTTGGTGAGGTAGCGGGTGGGGAAGTTATCCGTGCCGTCAATGATGAGGTCGTACTCTTTGGCAATCCGCATTGCGTTTTCGGAGGTGTAAGGCTCGTTATATACGTCAATTTGAATGTCGGGATTCAAGTCGCGGAGTCGTTCGCGCGCGCTTTCCACTTTCAGTTTGCCGACGGTGGATGTTCCGTGAATCACCTGCCGCTGCAAGTTGGTTGTATCCACCACGTCAAAATCCACCAGCCCGATGCGCCCGATGCCCGCCGCCGCGAGATATAAAGCAACCGGCGAGCCAAGCCCGCCCGTGCCAATTACCAGCACGGATGAATTCTTCAATTTGATTTGCCCATGCAAGCCGACTTCGGGCATGAGCAGGTGGCGCGAGTAACGCAAAATTTGTTCGTGTGAAAGTTCTTCAATCATTGGCGCAGCCCTCCCGCAATGGATGGGATGAGCATGATTTTATCGCCGTCTTGGATGGGCGTATCCAATCCCTGCAAGTCTTTGATGTTGCTCTCGCCGACAAACAGATTTACAAACGGACGCAGTTCGCCGTTTTCGTTAAACAAATGCGGTTTGATGGCGGGGAATTGTGTTGTCAGGTCTGTCAGCGCGTCCGCGACTTTTGTTCCGTTCACGTTCACTTCGCTTTTTCCGCCAGTGTAGGCGCGCAAGGGGGTGGGAATGCGTAAAGTAGTCATGCTTGATTTTTTTCTCTTTTCTTTGTTTATTTTTTCTTCAAATAGAACAAAAATTTTCCATCTTCGGTGGTGGTGGAAAGCAGCAACTCGTTGCCGGTTTGTCTTGACCATGCGGCAATATCGGGCGGGGAGCCCG
>DAOTZP010000185.1:0-10353 GCA_034434265.1 Anaerolineales bacterium
CATGCTGTCCAGCCCGACGGCGGTATATCCCAGCACGCGGGCGGCGTGCATCGTGTCGAATAAATTTGCAAAGTGAAAATTGAAATCGCGCCGCAGGCAAATTAAGTCATACTCGGCGGCGTGAAAGATTTTTTCAATGGCGGGGTTTGCAAACAATGGAGCAAGTTTGCCCAAGTCGGTCAATTCCAGCGGGTCGAGCAAATAGTCGGCGGTTGGCGAAGAAAATTGAATGAGGCAGACTTTTTCGCGGTAGGCGTGCAGGCTGTTTGATTCGGTGTCCACTGCCACGCGGGGCTGCGCGGCAAGGTCGGAAATCATTTTGTCAAGCAGGTCGGTTGTGTTCACCCAAACAGGGGGCGGCAAAGTATCAGACATATTGGTTGATTATATTACGAAAGCAAAAAGCAAAAAGGAAAGGTTGTATTACGATAATTGTTTTTCCATGACCATGCCGTCTTCGCCGTCGTCGTAGTAGGCTTTCCAAATATCCACCGTTTTGTAGCCTTCCTGTTCGTATAAAGCAATTGCGCCATGATTGGAAGGTCGCACCGTAAGACGGGAACGCGGCACGCCAAGGCTTTGCTCGCAGGCGTGGAGCAGGGCGCGCCCTATACCGCGTCTGCGGTAACGCGAATCCACGGCAATGGTGGCAACCCATCCCCAGCCCTGACTTGGGCGCGGGTCGCCGCCGACAAACCCAACCATTTGACCGTTTTCCACAGCTTTGAGACGGACGACATCGGGAAAGGTCAAAATGGCGATTAAGTCAAACAAGGACCAGGCGTCTTTATCAAAACTGTCTTTTTCCAATTTCCGCAGCGCGGATAAATCCAAAATGGAGGCTTTTTCGATACGCATGGGTAAATTGTATCAGGTTGAACAGCGGATGGGATTAAAATACGGATATGATGACATCCGAACAAGATTTCTTGCGGTTTCTTAAACAACATCAATTTACATATCAGCGCAGCGAACATCCCGCCGTGTTCACCTGTGAAGAAGCGAAAAGCCATTACCCGAATGTCCCCGCTGTCAGCACGAAGAATCTTTTTCTGTGCGATAAAAAGGCGCGGCGCTTTTTTCTGGCGGTCACTTCCTGTGAAAAAAGCGTCAACCTTGAAAACTTGGCGGCGGAATTTGGCGTATCGCGCCTGCGATTTTCCTCCGAAGAAAATTTAATGAAATATCTCGGCGTGACGCGCGGCTCAGTGACAATGATGGGATTAATCAACGACGAGGAGCGCAAGGTTGAGTTGTGGATTGACCGCGAAATTTGGCTGAGTGAAAACTTCCTCTCGCACCCGCTGGTGAATACCGCCACGCTGGTTTTTTCCAAAGCGGAGTTGGAACGCTTCTTCGTCCTGACGGGTCATTCGCCAAAGTTTTTTTAAGTAACCACGCCCTACGCAAACATAAAAAAGCCCCCGAAGCGTCGGGGGCTTTTTTATCGGGCGGGTTATCCTTTCGCATCTTTGCCAAGGAAGTTATCCAACATGCTGGTAAATTCCATCGGGAAGATGTATTTGGTGGAAGGACTCATACCCATCGCTTTCAAAGTTTCAAAATACTGCAAGGTCATGGTTTTCTGGTCCACCGACTTGGCGGCGTTGTAAATCGCTTCCAGCGCCTGGGCAAAGCCTTCGGCGCGGAGCAACTGCGCCTGACGCTCGCCTTCCGCCGCAAGAATGGCAGCCTGCTTTTGACCTTCGGCGCGAAGAATCGCCGCCTGCTTTTCGCCATCCGCCACGTTCACCGCGGCTTCGCGCGTGCCGGTGGATTCGGTCACCACGGCGCGGCGGATGCGCTCCGCCGACATCTGTCGGTTCATCGCTTCCTGCACGTCGCGCGGCGGGACAATCTCGCGGATTTCCACATTGGTTACTTTCACGCCCCAGCGTTCGGTTACTTCGTCCAAACGGGTGCGCAGTTGATTGTTGATATGCTCGCGCTGCGAAAGCACGTCGTCCAGCGGAATGCCGCCGATGACCGCGCGGAGAGTCGTCGCGGCAATGCCCGCCGCCGCCGCCTCGAAGTTGGTCACCTGCAAGACGGACTGACTCGGCTCGATGACCTTAAAGTACCACAGGAAGTCAATCGAAATCGGCGCGTTGTCTTTGGTGATGGAGGTCTGCTGCGGCACTTCGCGCACTTGCTCGCGCAAGTCCACTTTAACGGGTCTATCCACGCCGGGGATGAGGAAGACCAGTCCGGGTCCTTTGGGCTTGTCCATCACGCGCCCGAGGCGGAAGACCACCAAGCGCTGATACTCCGGGACGACGCGAATCATATTGAAGACGGCAATCAAACCGACAATCAAAACGATTCCAACAAAACATAAACCTATGCCAGCAAATTCCATAATATTTCTCCTTGAAAAAAATTTGGATTATTCGACTTTTTCCACAATCAAAACAAACCCTTCGCGTCTTAATACCCGGATGCGGCTGCCCGCAGGAATTTTCTTCTCGCTGCGCGCGGACCATAACTCCCCATTTACATATACGCTGCCTTCCGTTTGAATCGCGCTGCGGGCATCGCCCAGCGCGCCCACCAAAGCATCAAGGTCATGGGTGGGGCGGGTCGCCAGCGTATCCAAAAATTTGACAACAATAAACCAGATAAACACCGCCAGCATGGATGAAGCCAGCAATGCCGCCAATGGATGAATTGAAATCCATTCGCCTTCGCGGGTGAATACAAAGACCGAACCAATGACCATCAGTGCAATCGCAATTCCTAAAAACATCTTGTTGCGCGACCTGACCGCATACACAAATGGAACAATTGCCAACAGCAAAATGACCAACGCCCACCAGTGAATCGTCAGGTTATAAATCGCATATCCCGCCAGCGCAAAGCACAACACCGCGCCCGCTTCCAAAAATCCGCTGCCCGGTGTGGCAAGCGCGACGACTGAAAGTAAAATTCCACCCAACAAAATTAAATACGCGAGATTAGGGTCAAGTAAAAAGTCCATGTGCGCCTGATATGAAAAAAGGTTTGTTGCAGACCAGACAGGTTTTATTGTGTTACAAGTCGATTCGGATTCTGTGAATCACAATCGCGCTGTTTGATTATGGTTCTACGGAAACCTGTCCGGTCTTTTTCACCCTTCGAGGTGAAACTTGTTTCATGAATATTCTGTTTCATTATACAACAAAAGATTCCACGAATTCTTAAAGCGCGTTTTGGATTAGAATTACTTTATCATTTATGACTTTTGGAGCAAACGTGAACTTTCAAAACATTTGCGTCATCGGGCTGGGATACATCGGACTGCCGACAGCCTCCACCTTCGCCGCGCACGGCGTGAACGTGCTGGGCGTGGACGTCAGCCCGCGAATCATCGAAACGTTGAACAAGGGCGAAATTCACATTCACGAGCCGGGCTTGCTCGAAGCGGTGAAGAAAGCCGTCTCGTCGGGCAAGTTCAAAGCCGCGCTCAAGCCGCAGGAAGCGGAAGCCTTCATCATCGCCGTGCCGACCCCGTTCAAGGAAAACGAGACGGGCGAATACAACGGCGCGAAGTACAAACTCGCCGACATGCGCGCGGTGATTTCCGCCGCCGAGTCCATCGTCCCCTATTTGCGGAAGGGCAACCTCGTCGTGCTGGAATCCACCTCCCCGCCGCTGACGACCAGAGACCTCGTCGCGCCCATTCTGGAAAAAAGCGGGCTGAAAGCGGGCGTTGATTTTTACCTCGCCTATTCTCCCGAAAGAGTGCTGCCCGGTCAGATTATGCGCGAGCTGATTGAGAACGCGCGCGTCATCGGCGGCGTCACGCCCGAATCCGCCAAAGCCGGGCGCGACCTGTACGCGACCTTCGTCAAAGGGCAGATTGTGGAAACCGACGCGACCACCGCGGAGATGGTCAAAATCATGGAGAACACCTACCGCGACGTGAACATCGCCATCGCCAACGAATTTTCGCGCCTTGCCGACAAATTCGGCGTGGACGTGTGGGAGGCGATTTCCATCGCCAACCTGCACCCGCGCGTCAAGATTCTCTCCCCCGGTCCCGGCGTGGGCGGACACTGCATCAGCGTGGACCCGTGGTTCTTTGTGGAAGCCGCGCCCGAACTCACGCCGCTGATTTATCGCTCGCGGCAGGTGAACGATTCCCAGCCGCATTTCGTTTTGAAATTGATTGAACGCGCCGCGGGGAACTTGACGGGCAAGCGGATTGCCGCGCTCGGACTCGCCTACAAGCCGGACGTGGACGACCTGCGCGAAAGCCCCGCCGTCGAAGTCGTCCACTTGCTGCAACGCGAAGGCGCGCAGGTGAAGGCTTGGGAGCCGTTCAAGCCCGACGCGCAGTTGGAAGGAATCAACATGGCTGCTTCGCTTGAAGACGCGCTCAAAGACGCGGACGCAATTGTGTTGTTGGTAAAACATACCGAATTTGCCGAACTTGACCCGAAGTCTCTTTCAACTTCCGCAAAAATCATCGTGGATACGGTGAATGGCATTGACGATACGACATGGAAACAGGCGGGCTTCAAGGTTGTTCGTTTGGGCGTGGGAAAGTAATTGGTGATTGGTGATTGGTGATTGGTAATTGGAGATTGGTGATTGGTCATGCAAATCTCCAATCTCTAATCTCTACTCTCCAATCTCTAATCTCCAATCTCTACTATCTACCATGAAAATCCTCTCCGTCTTTGGCACGCGCCCCGAAGCCGTCAAAATGGCGCCTGTTGTCCGCCTGTTGAAGCAAACCGGCGGAGTCGAATCGCGCGTGTGCGTCACCGCCCAGCACAGGCAAATGCTGGACCAGGTGTTAAATTTGTTTGAAATTACGCCCGATTACGATTTGAACCTGATGCGCGAAAATCAATCGCTGGCGGAACTGAGCGCGGCTATCTTTACGAATCTCGACCCCGTCATCAGCGACTTTCAACCCGATTGGATTTTGGCGCAGGGCGATACCACCACCGTAGCCATCACGTCGCTGCTGGCATATTACCGCCGCGTCAAGTTCGGGCATGTGGAAGCGGGTCTGCGCACGCATGACAAGTGGCAGCCCTACCCCGAAGAAATCAACCGCCGCGTGGCGGGCGTGGTCGCCGATTTGCACTTTGCGCCGACGGAATGGTCGAAGCAAAATTTGTTAAAAGAAGGAATCGAGGAAAGCATCATCAAGGTCACGGGGAACACGGTCATTGACGCGCTGCAATACGTCTCCAGGCAGCCGGAGCCGCGCGAGGTGACAGACCTGCTCTCCAAGCATCCAATCTCCAATCGTCTTGTTTTGGTCACGGCGCATCGGCGCGAGAATTTCGGTCAGCCGTTGGAGAATATCTGCCATGCGCTGCTGCAACTCGCGGCGCGCGGCGACGTGGAGATTGTCTATCCCGTGCATCTCAACCCGAATGTGCAGGAGCCGGTAAACCGATTGTTAAAAAACGCGGAACACATCACCTTGCTGCCGCCGCTGGATTATCTTCCGCTGGTGCATTTGATGAAACGCGCGACTCTCATCCTCACCGATTCCGGCGGGATACAGGAGGAAGCGCCCGCGTTTGGCGTTCCGACTTTGGTGCTGCGCGACGTGACCGAACGCCCGGAGGGAGTGGCGGCGGGGACGCTCAAACTCGCGGGAACAGAATCAGCCCGAATTGTGGAAGAATCCGCGCGGCTGCTGGACGATAAAGCCGAATACGGGAAAATGGCGCGGGCGGCGAATCCGTATGGCGACGGTCACGCAGCCGAAAGAATCATCCAAGCATTGATGACTTAAAAAATTCCCCAAGCGTTTAATTGGGATTATAATGAAGTTGCAATGTTGAAGGTTCGACGCTTTTTTGCGGTTTTTTTGATTTTTGGATTGTTCAGCGCAAACTGGCATTCTGCCAGCGCGCAAGCGGGCGGCAATCGTTATTTCAGCGAAACAGGTCACAATGTGAGCGGGGAGTTTTTAACTTTTTACGAAAGCAACCCAAACGCAATTTTTTTATACGGGTATCCCATCACTGAGGAATTTACCAGCAAAGATGGAAAAACCGTGCAGTATTTTCAACGCGCGCGGTTTGAATATGATGCCAGCCTGCCCGAAGGCAGTCGGGTGCGGTTAACGCCGCTGGGGAATTTGACGTATCAATCCACGGGGAACTTAAATATCAACAATCCATTTGCTTGCCGCGTGTATGAAACAGGGTATTCGGTTTGCTTTGAGTTTTTGGAATTTTTTGAAGCGCACGGCGGCGTGACTCAATTTGGCAATCCAATTTCGGGGTTTGAATATCACGAAAATAAATTGGTGCAATATTTTGAGAATGCGCGCATTGAATGGCAGCCGTGGAAACCGGAAGGTCAGCGCGTGGTGGTTTCGGATTTGGGGCGCATGTATTTTGACCAGCTGGGCGAAGACGCGGGCTTGCTTCCGCCCGTGAAGCCGCGCGACAATACGCTTCAACAAATTATTAAAATTCATGTCAGCGCGTTTGTGTGGAAGGCAATTGTTCTGCCAAGCGATTCGCAGATGATTTTTGTTGTTGTGCTGGACCAAAACTTGCAGCCCGTTGCCAACGTATCCTGCACGTCTTCGCTGCGCTGGGCGGATGGGCGCGTTGAAAATTACGCGCTGACAACAAACGCCAAAGGCATTGGCATTCTTTCGTTTGCGTTTGTTGAACAAAAACAAGGCAGCCTTGTATATGTGGACGTGGCGTGTAATTACAGCGGCTTGAACGGGGCGACCAATACGTCTTTTAGAATTTGGTATTAAATAACCCAAGTTGCTGCCCTTTCTTAATTTTTTACCACAGAGGGCAGAGAACCACGGAGAAATTCATTAAAAGCTCTGCGAACTCGGCGGCTCTGCGGTTCAAAACAAGCGAACTCGCTATTTTTGAAGGCGGCAACTTGCGTTAATTAATTCAAATCTCTTGCTTGATAGATTTTCTTTTCAGGGCGGGAAAAGACCACAGTCGTTTCAGACGGGTCAATATTTTGCGCCAGCTGCAAATCGTGAATATCTTTATACAAACCGTTTTGTTTGAGCAATTCTTCGTGCGTTCCCCGCTCGACAATTTTTCCATCGTCCATCACCAAAATTAAATCGGCGCGGCGCACAGTGGAAAGACGGTGGGCAATGACAAATGTGGTGCGCCCCTGCATTAAGTTATCCAGCGCTTCTTGAATCAATTTTTCGGTTTGGGTATCCACGCTGGAAAGCGAATCGTCCAAAATCAAAATGCGCGGATTCATTAACAGGGCGCGGGCAATGGCAATCCGCTGACGCTGCCCGCCGGAGAGCGTTACGCCGCGCTCGCCAACAATGGTTTTATACCCTTCGGGGAAGCTTTCAATAAACTCGTGCGCCTGCGCTGCTTTTGCGGCGGCAATCACTTCTTCGTCGGGGGCATCCGGTCTGCCGTAGGCGATGTTTTCGCGGATGGTGTCGGAAAACAAAAGGGAAGTTTGCAGCACAATTCCAATTTGGCTGCGGAGCGAGATTAAATCCACATGGCGGACATCCACGCCATCCACCAGCGCCGCGCCTTCGGTGACATCATAAAAACGCGGAATGAGGTTGATGAGCGAGCTTTTGCCGCTGCCCGTGCGTCCAATCAACGCCACGAGTTGATTCGGCTGGACGCGCAAATTGATGTTTGTAAGCGAGGGGCGTTTTTCGTCCGGATATTTGAGTGAAACATTTTTGAATTCCACTTCGCCGCGCAAGGTTGGCAGTTGAATTGCGTTAACAGGCGAGACAATTTCGGCTTGGGTATCCAATACTTCGAGGACGCGCTTCGCGCCCGCGTCCGCTTCACCGGCGGCATTGACCAGCCAGGTGAGTTGCTGCGCGGGCGTGGCTAACATCAAAACATACGCATTAAAGGCGACAATTTCGCCAACGGTCATTGTGCCGTTCAAAACCATTTGCCCGCCAAACCAGAGAATTAAAATCGTGCAGAGCGTCACCAAAAAATCGGTGGACGGCATGACTTTTGCCCACTCGCCAATCACGCGAATCCGCGCGTTGTAGTAGGCGCGGTTGGTCAAGTCAAAACGCTGCATTTCATAATCTTCGCGGGCAAATGCGCGCACCACCTGCACCCCTGTGACATTTTCCTGCAAACGCGCGGAGAGTTCGCCGAGCATGTTGTCCACATTGAAAAATAAATGCGTCACGCGGTCGCCAAACTTAAAGGTCATCCATATCAGCGGAAAGATGGGCAGAATGGCAATCAAGGTCAACTGCCAGTTTGCGCCAAACATGATGAACAGCGCGCCAAATAAAACAAAGACCAGCTGGGTTAATTCCACTACGGAACTGCCGATGAAATTTTGCACCGCGCGGACGTCTTCAATACAACGCGAAATCAACTGCCCTGTTTGGGCATGGTCATGATAGGAAAAAGATAAATGTTGAATGTGGTCGTAGAGTTTGTTGCGCAAGTCATACCCGATGTGCGCGCCTATCCATTCCGAGATGAAGCGCTGAGCCGCCGCAAGCGCGGCGGAGACCAATCCCAAAGCAAGCAGCAAAAGCGCGGCGCGCGCCAAAAAACCGGTCTCAGCGCGGAGCAATCCCTGGTCAATCACATCGCGGATGATGCGGGGAACATACAGGCTGAGCGCGGTGAGCAGGGCAAGATTGAGCGCAGAAAGTAAAATCTGCAGCAGATAGGGTTTAACGAAAGAGCGAAGTTTAAGAATATTCATAACAGGGCGATAAGGATACCACGTTGAACGAAAATTTAGGCAATTAATTATATCAGCCTGCAAATCCGCAATTTTGAAACGTCAATCTGTGATTTTTGTCAGTTGTGCTTGCGGCGCATCTTCTTTATACTTAAAAGCAGGTCGTAAATTTACAATCCCCAAGGAGCAAAAATGACTGAGCCACGCAAAAAAATCACCCTGCCGTATTTGTTCAAAAAAGTGCAAGACAAAGAACCAATCACCTGGCTGACCTGCTACGACTACCCCACCGCATATTTGCAGGAGCAGGCGGGCATTGAGATGATTCTCGTCGGCGACAGCCTCGGCATGACCATGCTCGGCTACGACTCGACGCTGCCCGTCAAAATGGACGACATGGTGCGCCACGCGCAAGCCGTCCGCCGCGGCGCGCCGACCGCGTTCCTCGTCGGCGACATGCCATACATGACCTATCAAGACTCGGTTGAAAATGCAATTCGCAACGCGGGCAGATTCATGTCCGAATGCGGCTGCGACGCAATCAAACTCGAAGGCGGAGCCGCCATGGCAAACCGCATCAAAGGCATAGTGGATGCGGGGATTCCCGCCATTGGTCATTTGGGACTCACGCCCCAATCGGTCTCTGCCCTCGGCGGGTTCAAACTGCAAGGCAAATCCGCGGCGATGGCAAAGAAAATTGTGGACGACGCGAAAGCGCTGCGCGATGCGGGCGCGTTCTGCATTCTGCTGGAACTCGTCCCCGACCGGCTGTGCAAACTTATCACCGAAACCGTCAGCGACTGCATCATCATGTCGCTCGGTTCAGGACCCCACGCGCACGGTCAGTTGTTGATTTACCATGACATGTTTGGCTTGTATCCCAAATTCACGCCAAAGATGGCAAAAGTGTACGGCAACGCAGGCGAGGTCATCCTCAACGGGTTGAAGAACTACCGCGAAGAAGTGATTGCAAAGAAATTCCCCGAACAAAAGAATTACTTTGGAATGCCGGATGACGAGTATGACGAGTTGTTGAAGATTCTGAAATAACGAATTACAAGAGTTACACAGCACAAGTTACATGGCTGCATACCCTTAACTTGTATCTTGTATCTTGTATCTTGTATCTTGCAACCTGTACCCCAAAGGACTTCCCATGAAACCACAATCCCTTTTAAAAATTTCGCCCGACAAACTTAAAGCCTTCAACGCAATTTTGCTTGACCCCAACTCGCAGATTATGAAGGATTTTCTCGATGTTGTGGCAAAGTACGGCGCTCCCGAAGAAATCAACCGCAAACACAAAGCCGCGCGGAAAATGGAAAATCTTTTTAAGATTATTCAAGAACGCAACCCGGACGCCATCAAAGATTTAAACTGGTTAATTGAACAGCGCGACAAAGGCGCGTTCATCTCCATTGCGGACTATCGCAAAAAAGTCCTGGGCGAAGCGGCAAAGAAAACCAAATTCAAAGACAAATACGCAGTGACGCTGGAAGTCTCCGCGCTGCAATACTTCCCCTGGGTGCGCGCCATGGCGGAGCAAGCCATTGCCAACCAAACCCTCCTGCCGGGGCGCTACATCGCCGTCCGCAAGATGAAGGAAGCAGAAGAAGACGGCGACCTGCCCGCCATCGTCGCCGCGCTGGACATCATCGGCGCATCCTTTGTGGAAACGCTCGACACCAAAGGCACGGACGGTTC
>DAOTZP010000186.1:0-1826 GCA_034434265.1 Anaerolineales bacterium
GGCAACTATCAGGCGCACTTCTTCACCCGCAAGCCGCTGCTTAAATCGCTGGTGGATTCGCCCGAAATCGAAGAATGGCTGACGCGCAAGTCCAACCGCTGGAATCAGGGGCGCGACCTTTCCCCGCTGGTGCTGCGCGCCGCCGCCGACTTCATCATGGAGCGCGACGCCGCCCGCGCCGGAAAAATGATTGTCGGCGACAAAAGCCCCTCGTCGGTCATTCACGGTCAAGCCGTGCGCGATATGCGCGCCGTCTATCCCGACGCAAAAATGGTGATGATTGTCCGCGACGGCAGGGACGTTTTAATTTCGGAGCGCTTTCGCAACTTCGTGGAGGAATCCAAATTCCTGACGGCTGAGGACAAGAAAATCATCGAAGCGTTACGCAAAGACCAAAGCCAATTTGCAAACGGGACGCGCTCGATTTTCACCGAGACCTTCATCCGCCGCGTGGCAAGCGATTGGGCGAAGGATTTGCGGGAGACCGAAGACGAGGGACGCAGACTCTACGGCGAAAATTTTTTCGCCATGCGCTACGAGGATTTGCTCGAAAGCCCGTTTGAGACCATGTCGCTTTTGTGGACTTTTCTCGGGGCGAAGGAAGTCCCCGCGCCGCTGCGGGAGCAGATTCAAGCCGAAATGAGCTCCAACCCCGACGAGGAGTGGCAATCCCGCCGCAACGAAGACATCGCGTCGTTCCTTCCCAAAGGGCAGGCGGGGAACTGGCAGCGGCTGTTCACGGAGAAAGATAAAACCCTCTTCAAAGAAGCCGCCGGCGATACGCTGACGCGCTGGAAATACGAATGGTAGGTTGATATGAAATTTCTCATCGCGGGACTCGGCTCGATTGGCAGGCGGCATTTTCGCAATTTGATTGCGCTTGGCGAGCGCGATATTGTTCTATATCGCTCGCGCAAATCCACCCTGCCCGACGACGAACTGAAAGGCTTCCCCGTTGAAACCGACTTGCGCGAAGCGTTGCGCAAACACAAGCCGGACGGGGTGGTGGTCGCCAACCCGACTTCGCTGCACTTGGACGTTGCGATTCCCGCCGCGCAGGCGGGCTGCGCCATTTTGATGGAAAAACCCGTTTCCGATTCGCTGAAGAATCTGGATATGCTTCAAAAAACGGCGGAAGAAAACAACGCGCGCATTTTGGTCGGCTTTCAATTTCGCTATCATCCCACGCTGAACAAGGCGCGCGATCTGCTGCAACAGGACGCGCTTGGCAAAGTCCTCGCCGTCCGCGCGCATTGGGGCGAATATCTGCCGCAGTGGCATCCTTGGGAAGATTACCGCCAAAGTTACGCGGCAAGAAAAGCGTTGGGCGGCGGAGTCGTCCGCACGCTGACGCATCCGCTGGATTATTTAAGGTTTCTGCTTGGCGAAATCGAATCGGTTTGGTCTTTCAACGGTCGCATTTCCCCGCTAGAGATGGACGTGGAAGACGTTGCCGAAATCGGCTTGAAGTTTGTCGGCGGCGCAATCGGCTCTGCGCATGTGAACTATGTGCAGCGTCCGCCCAGGCACACGCTGGAAATCGTCGGCACGAATGGGACTCTGTTTTGGAACAACGCGGACGCCTCTTTGCGGTTTGACCGCGCGCCCGCGCCCTTCGGCTCTTATTCCGACAATCCGCCCGCCATTGTTGCGGAGACGTTCTCCGCGCCCGAAGGGTTTGAGCGCAATCATTTGTTCCTCGCGCAGACTCGGCATTTTATTGAGGTGGCAAAAAAATCCGCCATGCCGATTTGCTCGCTGGAAGACGGAATCCGCGTTCAACGGCTGGTGGAGGCGGTTTATCAATCCAACACGGCGGGCGCGGA
>DAOTZP010000187.1:0-4073 GCA_034434265.1 Anaerolineales bacterium
GCACATCATACCCGTAGGAAGAAACGCCGTAAGAAAGCACGCCCTCGCGCACCTGCTTGTCCACAAACGGTTCAATCATGCCGTGTTCCAATGCCATTTTGCGAATCCAGTGGTCGGGTTTTAATCCCATATTTTCTCCTTTTGGCACAAATAAAATTTGGGATGATTTTATAACAAAAACGGAAATACACAATTGCAAGTTCTTGTTATATAATTCACCCGCACTTGGAAAGTCCCAATTCAAATAAGGAGAGAAAAAATGAAATACCTTCGCTTTCTTGGGAACGAAATATTGCTCGGCTCATTAATTGCGATTTTAAGCGTCTTCACCGCGTGGGCAAGCTACCAAAGCGCGCTTGCGGATGGAGAGCAGAACAACGCCGAAATTCTCGGTATGCAGGCGTTAAACGACGGCAACACCGAGTACCTGAGCGCAAATCAATTTGTCTCGCAGGATTACAATTACTATGACAATTGGTATTTGAATCAGGAAGAGCGCCCGGACATTGCGGAATATTATCAAAACGATTTTTCAGAATCGCTGCAAGCCGCCATTGAACGCGACCCGGATACCGTTTGGGACGAACAGTACTACGATGAAATGTACGCAACCGCAAATGAATATTTTGAAGCGTCTGAAGAGTATTTCAAAATTGCAGCGGAATGGAATCAGCGCGGCGATACATTGCAATTAGTCATGGCAATTATGGCGCTGGGTGTGGCGTTTGCCGCGTGGGCTTCGTTGCTGAAAGAGGAAAATCCATTGCGGCTGCTGTTTTCTTTCCTTGCCATCGTAATGTTGGTGTATGGCTTAATCACTTTCATTGGCGTGCCGACCGTTCTCCCGGCTGTGCCTGCGTCATAATAATCAATCGTGATTAATAAAAAAACACTGGCGGTTCACCAAACCGTCAGTGTTTTTTGTTGTTTCAATGCCGGTATATGCCCATCAGCGTAATATCATCAAACTGCTCCTGCGCGGACATGTGAGATTCCAAACTCTTTGCAATTTTTCCAACAACCTGCCGCGGGGCGGAAAAAAAATTGCAAGATAATTCAAGCAGCCTGTCTTCGCCAAAAGGCTCGCCCTTTTCGTTGCGCGCGTCCAGCACGCCGTCTGTGTAAAGAATGAGAAGGTCTCCGTGAGACAAGTCTGCCGAACCAATTTCAAAACTCATGCCGGGCATCAAGCCGACTGCGGGACCGGTTGGTTCGAGGCGCTGAGTCACCCGCCCGTTGGATAAAACCAGCGGGGATTCGTGTCCCGCGTTGATGTAAAGCAATTTTCCGTCAAATGGATTCAACACGCCAAAAAAGACCGTCGAAAACATGTTGGAGTTACCGTGATTCAAAACAAAGTATTCGTTGGTCATGCTGATGGCATTGACCAGCGGATGCGCGCCCACAGAAAGAATACTGCGTGACCGAAACAAGGAATTGTCATTCACGCGCTGGCTGGTTTCTTCAACCGCTTGCGTCAGTTTGGAACCGGTTTTTATATTGGCAAACGCGCGAATGAGCGTGCGAAAGGTTGCCATATACATCGCCGCGCCGACGCCTTTATCGCATACGTCCGCAATCACAAAACCAAGCCGCGCGCCATTGGACATGGAAAAGACATCATAAAAATCCCCGGCAACTTCGCGCGCCGATTGAAAGTGAACATCCAAACTCCATCCATCCAATGCGGGAAGATAAGACGGCAGAAAACTGGCTTGAATGGCTTTTCCAATGGCGAGTTCTTTTTCCGCGGCTTGTTTTGCGCTGAGTAATTCCATTTCTTCCTTTACGCGCTCGGTCACATCAAACAAAATTCCGCGAAACGCAATCACTTTTTCATCAGCAGACTTGACCGGACCCGCAATCCCTTCTGCTGTGCGAATTCCTCCGCTTTTTTGCTGTATAAAAGTAAACAAAAAGCGGCGGGTTTGGCGGGTTTCATAAATCTCACGAAACACGCCAAACAAATCCGCCGCTTGTTTGGAAGGCATCATATGACGGAAATGCCTGCCAATCACTTGATGTAATTGCGCTTCGGATTTATCCAAAAAAGCCTGATTGCAGTGGCTGACAATGCCTTTAAGGTCAACCTCAAAATAAGCGACATCAAGCGCGTCAAAAATTCCAAACGAAGAAAGCCCATCCGTCATGGTTATGCCAATAATTTACGAATATAAGAGATTTGCTCCGCCGCGGCTTTCTCCCCCCGCTCAATAATATACGGGATTTGGTGATGGTCAAACCCGCCAATCTGCTTTTCAAACACCGGCAGGACGGGAATAATTTCGGCGTGGTGAACGGCGTTGTAAAACGCAAATGTGGATTTGAGAATATTATTTAACCCAAGTTTCTACCCTTGCTTAATTTTTTACCGCAGAGGCGCGGAGGACACGGAGAAATTCATTAAAAACTCTGCGCCCTCTGCACATGGGCGGTTCAAAACAGGCAAAATCCTTCTTCCCTTTTGAAAGTGGCAACTTGCGTTATCTTAAAAAACGCGGTGTAACGCTGCTCGGCGGCGGGCTGGATGAATCGCCGCAGGCATACAAGCCGATTGATGAAGTCATCGCTGCGCAGCACGACCTTGTGGATGTAATTGGCAGGTTCACCCCGCGCATTGTCCGCATGGCGGACGAGCCGGGAGATATTTAATCCAAGTTACCGCTTTGCAATGAAAATTTTCTCTTAAAAAAAACTCACCCGCGAAACCTTCATTTCGGGGTGAGTTTTTTTCACGCTGGCAATGCGTTTGGTTACAGCCAGACAGTGCGGTCTTCAAAAGCCGGGCGGGGAGCTGGCGCGCTTTCGGCTTCCGGATGCCCAACATAAATAAAGCCAACAATATGCTGGTCAGGTTCAAAGCCGAGAAATTGCTTTACCTTATTATCGCGCGTCCACTCGCCTGTGCGCCAAATGGCGCCAAGCCCGGAAGCATGAGCGGCAAGCAGAATGTTCTGACAGGCAGCGGAAGCGGCGGCGTAGTTTTCGAGTTCCAAAACTTTCGGTTCGGAAGGTTTATCCACGCCGACGGCAATTACAACCGGGGCGCGCAGCGGAAGCGCGCGGGTTTTTTCCAGACCTTCGGGGGGAATCTCCGGCTGGCGCTCGTGCTGCGAATCCGCCATGACATCGCCCAGTTTTTTAAGCGCATCGCCTGCCAGCACCACAAAACGCCATGGGCGCACTTTGTAATGATTTGGGGCGGCGTTGCCTGCTTCCAACAGCTTTTTAATCAGTTCAGGTGAGACTTCATCCGGTTTGACTTTGCCAACGGAATGTCGTGTGTGAATTGCTTCAAATAGGTCCATAGTTTCCTCCGCCAGCCTTGACGCTTGCAGGTAAAATTGTCTTACCATGCAAATTTTTTATTCCGAAAAACACCGATTACATTCCCCGCCGTTTGAAGTATTTGAAGGGGGCAGGCGCGTTCCGTACCTTGAAAACCCGGGCCGCATGGAGCAGGTTCTCGCCGCGTTACAAAAGACAAAATGGGCAAATTTTTCCACGCCGATGGACTTCGGCATGGAGCCAATTTTAGCCATTCACGACGCGGACTATATTTCCTTTCTGCAAACTTGCTGGGATGAGTGGAAACAATCTCTGGCGGAGGCGGCAGCCAGCCCGGCGGATTATGCTTTTTTGCCCGCCACCTTTGCCCTGCGAAGAAACCCGCGCAAGCCGCGCGCGCTGCTTGGCAAAGCGGGCTACTACATCATGGATTTATCCGCCTGCATTACAGAAAATACGTTTCAAGCCGCGTTGGAATCAGCGAACTGCGCGTTAAGCGCGGCTCAATTCGCCGCCGAACATGGCAGCTGTGCTTTTAGCCTTTCGCGCCCGCCCGGACATCACGCGGGAAAAGATTACGCGGGCGGGTATTGCTTCATCAACAACGCGGCGGTTGCGGCAAACTGGCTTTCCAAAAAGGGAAAAACGGCGGTGTTGGATATTGATTATCACGCGGGGAATGGCACGCAGGATATTTTCTACGAGCGCGGCGACGTATTGACGATTTCGATTCACGCCGACCCGGAGTTTGAGTATCCCCACTTTGCCGGTTACGCGGACGAGAC
>DAOTZP010000188.1:0-1698 GCA_034434265.1 Anaerolineales bacterium
TGACAAATCTTAGTGTAGCAAAAAAAGAGGCGGATGTCAACAAAATTTATGGGATAACGCACGCGCCAAAGCGCGAGACGACGCCGCCCATACATATACACCACGCTGAATAATCGGATGATTTTAGAGAATCGCTGCACGCGCCGGAAGAAGATGGCGACTGCAATTTCATTTTAGGAATCTCTGTAATTGGGTTTTCATAAATTGGCTGCTCACAGCCGTTGACGGAAAGCGTTATAGGCTGCAATGTGTATGAGTAACTGGACGGCATATCCACAGAGCAATATAAGCGTTCTTTGTATCCGGGCAGAAACTCGCATTTTTCTGTGACATGCCCGTCAATGTTGACCGAATATACCCAGGGCAAATCATCGCCTTCGATTTCTCTTTCCAGCCCGGGAACGCCGCCCGGCATTCTAAAATAAAAATTAAGCGGCATCCCCGAAAGCCATTGCAAAGCGACGAGGTTTATCTCCATATCCTCATACACGGAACAACGCTGCGCATATGGCGATACTTCCGGCGTAAAGGTATAAGTTGGAGGGGCGGGCGTTTTTGTGGGCGTTTCGCTTGCGGAGGTGGAAGACTCAGCGGAAAGGTCCGGCGTGCCAGTAGCAGGCTGCGCGGGTGGATTTTGCACAGTGGGTGTGTGGGTCTGCTTCAAAGGCTGCGGCGTGAAAGTGAAAGCCTGAGGCAAAACAAAGATTGCCAGCGCGGCAAAAAGCAGCAGGAAGAGAAAAAGCGCGGCAAGCCCTTTTCCAAATTTGGGTTTTGGTTTGGCAGGCTTCGCCGGAAGGAAATTTCCGCTTGCGATTTCAATGAAGTTTTTACCGCCTTCCAAGCGCAAAAGCGAAATTCCCATTTGCTTGAAGCGCGCATCCTGATTTAAGGCAAGCGTTTTTAATTGATATGCTGCGCGGGCGGGCATTTGCACAAATGCGTGAACGCTTCCGGCGGCAAGGTTTTGAAGCCGCAGTTGCGCGGCGCCGGTTTGAGTCAGGCTGGCAATAAAATCGAGCAGCTGTTTTTGTTTTTGTTCGTCAAAAGAAGCAAGGTTGACTCCTTGAATCACCAATTCGGCAGTCTTCACTTGCGGCGGGGGTTGTTTTTTTGAAATTTCGCGCCGCGCCAATTCCAAAAGCTGCTCCATTGCCTTTTCAAACCCGATGACGGAAACATCCAAAAATTGCAGCCCCGCCAGTTGATAACGAATGGCGGAGGGAATTTTGACCGGCTCAAGCATGATTGGCACAATCACGCGCCCTGAATCCTGGGCGAGGTCAATCTCTTTGCGGACATTATCTGAAATCGCGGAATTGGGTGAAAGGGCAAGCACAAAGAGCGTACATGCGTCAATGGCTTCGACAATTTGCAGCCGCCACGAATTGCCCGCTTGAATATCCTCGCGGTCAATCCATGCGTCCACGCCCGCTTCATGCAGCGTTTGAACAATTTTATCCACCACTTGCGAATCGCGTCTTGAATAGCTGATAAACACTTCGCTCATATGCACGCTCCCGATATCATTGTTTGGATGATAAGTAATTAAGCGGTAAAAGTCAACGCTTTTTTATTTGACATTCCCCGCATCACCTGTTATAAAGTGAATCACCGCTCATCCAGAGAGGCTGAGGGACCGACCCTTTGAAGCCTCGGCAACCATTCATTGAACAATATTTAATGAAGAAGGTGCCAATT
>DAOTZP010000189.1:0-2278 GCA_034434265.1 Anaerolineales bacterium
ATTTTGGCGCAGCGCAAAGGCGCAAGGCTGCAAACGCTGGTGATTGATGAAGGCTTTGGCTCGCAGGACGCGCTCGGCATACAAAGGCTGGTCGAGGCGATTAATCTGGTCAAGGATGATTTTGCGAAGATATTAATCATCACGCATTTGGATGAGTTGAAGGACGCTTTTCCCAATCGTATTGAAGTGCAAAAGACGGAAAAAGGCAGCAGCGTAACTGTTGTGTAATTTTTTATCACCAAAGGAGATTCAATCATGCAAAGCATTTCCCTCGGCTGGGGATTTTTGAAACAGGCTTGGAACATGGCGTTTCAAGACCGCGACTTAATCAAACCTTCCATTTACGCGCTTGTTGCGGGGTTTATCGTTTCCGTAATCGGCATTATTCCGCTGGCGCTGGCGTATATGATTTTCGGCGCTGAAGGCCCGGGAGGAATCGTCACCGCTTTTATGGGCGGCTTGTTGATTTTCGCGCAATTTGTCGTCAGTTATATTTTTTCGGGCATGACCATTTACTTAATTTACGGTTTTCTTTCCGAAGGCGATGGCAGGCTGGACAAGGCATGGGCAATTGTGCGCCGCGATTTTTGGGATATTCTCACGCTTGCTGCGGTCTCCACGGCGGTGAGCATGATTCGCAATGCGGCAAAGAACAACAAAAAGAACAGCCTTGCCGCCAGCCTTGCCCGCAGCGCCACAAGCCTGCTGCAAACTTTATGGACGGAAGCCTCGTATTTGATTCTTCCCGCCATGATTATTGACGACTTAAATCTTAAAGACGGCGTGCAGCGCGTTGGAAAAATTGTAAAAGAGAATTTGCTGCTGGTGGGAATTAGCGCCGTAGGCGTGAGATTTGTAACAGGTTTGATTGGATTCATTTTCAGCGCAATGGGCTTCGGGCTGGCTCTTCTTGTTGCTTTTGGGCTTTTCTCCACAGGCAATAGCGCGCTCGGCGTGGCTGGCATTGTTCTCGGCGCGTTGATTTTCTTCCCCTTTGTGATGGTTGCCAGCGTGTTCAGTTCCTATGTCACAACCGCGTATCACACCTGTTTGTATATCTGGGCGCGCGATGTGGAAAAAGCCCGCGCGCATGGCGAAAGCGATGCCGTTCCCGCGCCTGCTCCGCTGGCAGCTGTGCTTGGATATTAAATTTGCAGAGGTACAGACATGCAGTCCGAACAACCCAGACGCGAAATTGTCTCATGGCAGGAGATTGATAAATTAATTGACCATCTGCTGCCCCAATTCAAACGCGAATTTACCGCCATGGTGATGATTACCCGCGGCGGCATTGTCCCCGGCGGATTGCTTGCCGAAGCAATGGATATTACGCACATATTAACCGCCGCGGTGGATTTCCCCGCGCAGGTTCGCAGCGAACATTCCGCGCTGATGGCATGGCCCGAGTTTATTCAATTCCCCGCCGATGATAAATTGCGCGGACGCCCCACCTTGATTGTGGATGATGTTTGGGGGTCAGGCAGAACCATCACGGCGGTCAAAAACCGCGTGTCCGCCGCAGGCGGATTTCCTGAAACGTGCGTGCTGCACTTCAACCCGTATCGCAACCTGTTTGGGACAGTCCGCCCGGATTATTATGCAGCCATTACGGATGCTTTTATTGTCTATCCTTGGGAAATCAGCCGCGGCGCAGATAAAATTTTGCTTAGCGAGATTTAGATGAAAATAGTTGAGACAAAAATTAAAGAACGAATTACGGCATTAAAGAGCAACGAATATTTTGACGACCTGCCGGATGAGATGCTGAATGAGATTGCAAGCCGCATGACCAAACGCGAATATCAGCGCGGCGAAACCATGTTTTGGGAAGGCGACCCGTGCGACGGTTTGTATTTTGTGGAAAGCGGCAGCGCGAAACTTTTTCGCCTTTCTCCGCAGGGGCGGCAATATATTGTCCGCATTTTGTTGGAAGGCGATACGTTTGCCGAAGTCCCCGCGTTTGACGGCGGCATGAATCCTGTGAATGTAGAGGCGTTGGAAACTTGTTCTGTTTGGGTGGTGGAAAGTGAAATGCTGCGCGCGCTGGTCAAGTCGCATCCGGCGTTTGCGCAAAAGGTGTTGGTCAATTTTGGCAGAATGCTGCGCGGCATGGTGCAAAAAGTCAGCGAGATGGCGTTTTATCAGGTGACGCATCGGCTGGCGCGGTTGATTGAAGAACTGCCGAAGGAAAAGCATTGGACGCAGGAACAGCTCGCCGCGAGGCTGGGAACTGTCCGCGAGGTGGTGGCGCGTTCGTTAAGGGAGTTGGAGCGCAGCG
>DAOTZP010000190.1:0-6662 GCA_034434265.1 Anaerolineales bacterium
CTTTCGTCAGCAACGCTTTCGCCACCGCCGGGTCGGCTTTGCCTTTCGTCGCGCGCGCCACCTGTCCCATAAACCATTGGAAGAGAGTCTCTTTGCCCGCGAGATATTGCTGAACTTCCTTCGGGTTGTCGTTCAAAATCTTCGTAACGATTTCTTGAATCGCGTCCGCGTCGCTCAGTTGCGCGAGATTTTTCTCTTTCACAATTTGCGCGGGGTCGCCGCCGTTTTGGAACAGTTCCGCCAGCACGGTTTTGCCCGCAGCCGCGCCGATGGTCTTATCCGTCACCATGTCAATCAATTTGGCAAAGGTTTCGGGCGGAAGAGTCACATCGTCAATGGACATGCCCGAATCGTTAAGGTAACGCATGAATTCGCCCGCCATCCATGAATGAATGGTCTTTGCGGGACTGTTGGATTTTGCGGCAACCGCCTCGAAATAATCCGCCAGCGCTTTTTCGGATGTGAGAAAACGCGCGTCGCTTTCCTTCAACTCGAACTGAGTCATGAACCTCCGGGTTTTCGCTTCGGGCAATTCGGGCAACTGCGCCCGAAGACTCTCCACCCACGCGGAGTCTAATTTCAGCGGAGGCAAATCCGGTTCGGGGAAGTAGCGGTAATCGTGCGCGTCTTCTTTTCCGCGCTGGGAGACCGTCACGCCGCGCGCGTCATCCCAGCCGAGAGTCTCCTGCGCCACCGTTCCGCCTTCGTCATAGACTTTGCTTTGACGTTGAATCTCATATTCAATGGCGCGGGTTAGCGCGCGGAAACTGTTCAGGTTTTTGATTTCCGTCCGCGTGCGGAGCTCGTCGCTGCCCGCAGGCCGCACGGAGACATTCGCCTCAAAACGAATCACGCCTTTTTCCATGTCGCCGCTGTTCACGCCGAGGTAGCGCAAAATGGCGCGGATTTTTGCCGCGTAGTCGAGCGCCTGCTCCGCGCTGCGCATGTCCGGCTCGGAGACGATTTCGAGGAGCGGCACTCCGGCTCGATTGAAGTCAATCAGCGCGGCGCCTTTTTCGTGGAACAGTTTGGCGGTGTCCTCTTCCAAATGCGCGCGGCGGATTCTCACGGTCATCGAATCATCCAGAATTTTGAGAAAGCCTTTTTCGCCAATCGGCAATTCATATTGCGAGATTTGATAGCCCTTCGGCAAGTCGGGGTAATAATAATTTTTGCGCGCAAAGGCGTTGAGTTGATTAATGGAACAATTCAACGCCAGCGCCACCAGCGCGGAAAGCTCGACCGCCTTTTTGTTGAGAACAGGCAGCGCGCCGGGCAGCCCTGTGCAGGTCGGGCAGATGTTGGTGTTCGCTTCCGGCGCGGAGGAATAATCCGCCGAGCAGGAGCAAAACGCTTTGGTGTTGGCGAGCAACTCCGCGTGAATTTCAAGTCCGATGACGGGTTCGTATTTCATAGGTGATTGGTGGTTGGTAATTGGAGATTGGAGATTGGTGATTGGCATTCGATTGGCGCTCATTCCGGTCAAATTCCTGTAATCACAATGCCCGCAATTGCCGCCGCGATGCCGAGTCCTTGGATGCGGGTGATTTTGTCTTTGAGAAAAATAACAGCCAGCAGGATGGTGACGATGGACAAGGCGGAAGCAATCGGGGTGATGAGAATCGCGTCGCCGATGGTCAAGCCGTAATTGACCACAGCCACCGCGCCCGCTTCGATTGCGCCCATCCCCAAAATCGCGGAGGTTGTCTTTGCGCCCGCGCCCGCCAGACTCAGCCCGCGTTTGGAGAGGACGAGAAAGAGCGACATAAAAATCACGATGCCGAGTTTAATCAGCGTGGTGCTGACGAGCCAGCCGACTTCTTCCACAACAACTTCGCTGACGTTCCAATACACGCCAAAGAAGAACGCGCCCGCAACGGCTTCTTTCACGCCTGCGGAGAGTTGAAACTTGCGCTGTTGAATTTCGCTCCAGTTCAGGGCGGCGAGCGTCACGCCAGCCAGAATCATCGCCACGCCGAAGGTTTGCGTCACGGAGAGGCGTTGTCCCATGAAGGCGAAGGCAAACAGCATGGTGAACACCGCCCACAGGTTCATGGTCGCGGCGACAATGGACACGTTCCCAACTTCAAAGCCTTTGAAGAAGAACAAATAACCGGCGGAGTAAAGCAGCGCGGCGAGGGGAAATAAAAACGCCACGCGCGAAACGATGGCAATCTTCGGCGCGGTGACGAGTCCCAGCAAAAGCATGGTTCCCAACCCCGCCAACTGTGACCAGAAAAACGATTTGTAAGGTCCAATCTGTTTGGCGAACACGCCGCCCAGAAAATCATACAGTCCCCAGCCAAACATGCCCGCTATGCCGCATAAAACGCTGATGAAGGTGATGTTCATGGTGGTAATTGGAGATTGGTAATTGGAGATTGGTAATTGGCGATTGGTAATTCGCTAATCTCTAATCTCCAATCTCTAATCTTCTAATCCTCTACTCTCTAATCTTCTAATCATCCAATCTCCGGCATTCTCTTATGCCAATCCGTCACTTGCTGATACGCATGACCGACTTGGAATAATTTCGCTTCGTCCAAATGCTTGCCGATGAGTTGCATTCCAACCGGCATGTTTTTGGAAAATCCGCAAGGCAGCGCCAGCGCGGGGACTCCGGCGGGATTGGTGGAAACGACATAAATATCCGAGAGGTACATTTCCAGCGGGTCGCTGGTTTTCTCGCCAAGTTTGAACGCGGTGGTGGGGCAGGTCGGCGCGAGCAAGACATCCACTTGCGACAAAGCGTTTTCAAAATCACGCCGCAGCAGCGTGCGGACTTTTTGCGCTTTCAAATAATACGCGTCATAATACCCCGCGGAGAGCGCGTACGCGCCGAGCATGATTCTGCGCTTGACCTCATCGCCAAAACCTTCGTGGCGGGTCTTGAGATAAATATCCACGATGCTTTCCGCGCCCTCAGAGACGGACAAGCCGAAGCGCGTGCCATCCATGCGAGCGAGGTTGGAACTCGCCTCTGCAAACAGCAGCAGGTAATACACAGGCAAACCGTATTGGGCGTGCGGCAGCGAGACTTCGTGAATCTCCATGCCGAGTTTTTCAAACTGGCGAATCGCTTCTTGAATGGCGCTCTCCACGCCCGCTTCCATGCCCGCCACGAAGTATTCTTTTGGAATGCCGAGTTTCATGCCTTTGACGGGCTGGTTGATGTTCGCGTGATAATCCGTAACTTGTACCTTGTAACTCGTTGCATCCTTTGGGTCGTGTCCCGCGATGTGTTGAAGCACAGTGGCGCAATCGTACACATCCCGCGTCATGGGACCGATGCAATCAAAAGAGGAAACCAGCGCGATGAGTCCGTAACGCGAGACTCTGCCGTAGGTCGGTTTGATTCCCGTCACGTTGCAGAATCCGGCGGGCATCCGCACCGAGCCGCCCGTATCCTCGCCGATGGAGAATCCGCACAGCCCGGCGGACATTGCCGCCGCCGCGCCGCCGCTCGACCCGCCGGGGACGCGCGTCAAATCCCAGGGGTTTTTGGTGTTGAAAAACGCGGAGTTCTCGCAAGACGAACCCATGCCGAATTCGTCCATGTTGGTCTTGCCGAGCAGCACCGCGCCCGCATCCGCGAGTTTTTGCGTGACCGTCGCGTTATATTGCGGAACATAGTTTTCCAAAATTTTGGAAGAGCAAGTCGTCCGCACGCCGCGAGTGGAAATCGAATCCTTCATCGCAAAGGGAATGCCCGTCAGCGGAGTGATGTTTTCGCCTTTGGCGAGTCTTTCATCCGCGCGTTTTGCCTGCTCCAGCGCCACGTCATCCGCAATGGTGACGTAGGCGTTAATTTTCTCATCCACCTCATGCGCGCGTTTAAGCATCGCCTGAGTCAACTCAACGGAGGAGATTTTTTTAGTAATTAGTAATTGGTAAGTTTCTTGCAGAGTTAAGTTTGTCAGTTCCATAGTTTATCTTCACGATAATTAGAGATTGGAGGTTGGAGATTGGAGATTAAACAATTACCAATCTCCAATTACCAATTACCAATCACCATTTACCACTCACTCCTCCCCCAACACCGTCGGAACTTTGACGTAACTCCCCGCAACCTTCGGCGCGTTTTTCAAAAACTCCTCGCGGCTCATGGAAGGCTGCACAACATCTTCGCGCAGAACGTTTGCCTGATGGGCGATTTCAAATGCGGGCGGGACTTCGCTCGTGTCCACTTCGTTGAGCATGTTGAAGTAATCAATAATCGCGGAAAATTGCGGGCTGAACCTTTCCGCCTCTTCGTCCGAAATTCCCAGCCGAACAAGGTTGGCAACGTGCTTGACGGTTTGGGTATCTATGATTTGGGTCATTGTTACTCCCTGTCATTGCGAGAGCATTAGCCCGAAGCAATCTCCTTGTGTATGGGGAGATTGCTTCGATACTAATCTCTAATCTCTAAACTGGATATGCAACTCTTTCAACTGCTTCGGCTCGACTTCGGAAGGCGCGTCCGCCATCACGTCGCGCCCGTTTTGATTCTTGGGGAAGGCAATCACCTCGCGGATGTTGGGTTCGTCCGCCAGCAGCATGACAAGGCGGTCAATGCCGGGCGCCATGCCGCCGTGCGGGGGCGCGCCATATTCAAACGCCTCCAGCATGTGACCGAATTTCGCCTGAATGTCCTCATCGCTTAAACCGAGCATTTGGAACATCTTCATTTGAATATCGCGGCGGTGAATACGAATCGAGCCTGACGCGGTTTCATACCCGTTGCAGACCATATCGTACGCCTCAGACATCACCTCGCCCGGGTTGGTGTCGAACTTGGGCAGGTCTTCCATCTTCGGCATCGTAAACGGATGATGTTCTGATTCCCATTTTTGTTCTTCTTCGTTCCACGCAAAGAAGGGGAAGTCCACCACCCACGCAAACGCCATGATGGATTTATCGGCAAGGTCGAGTTTGTCGCGGAACCACAGGCGCAGCCCGCCGAGCGTTTTGTTTGCCACCGCGCGCGCGTCCGCCGCGAAGACAATCAAGTCACCCGCGCCCGCGCCCGTTTTGGATTTCAACGCGGCGAATTCTTCCTCGGTGACAAACTTGGCGATTCCGCCTTTCATCCCTTCCGCAGTGACCGCCAGATAAGGCATTCCCTTTGCGCCAAAGGTTTTCGCCACTTCGGTCAAGCCGTCCAACTCCTTGCGCGACATCTCCGCGGACTTGGGCGCGACGACACACTTAATCACGCCGCCCGCTTCCAGCGCGGATTGGAAAACCTTGAATCCGCTCTTGGCGAAGACATCGCTCACGTCATGCAACTCCATGCCGAAGCGCAGGTCGGGCTTGTCCGTGCCGTATTTTTCCATCACTTCTTTATAAGCGAATTTGGGCCACGGTGAAGACAAAACTTTTTTATGCGGCGCAACGGCGGGAATCATTTCGGTGAACAAGCCTTCAACCAGATTCAGCACGTCGTCCCGATGGACGTAGGACATTTCGAGGTCGAGCTGCGTAAATTCGGGCTGGCGGTCGCCGCGCAGGTCTTCATCACGAAAGCAGCGCGCAATTTGGAAATATCTGTCCATGCCCGCCACCATCAACAACTGTTTGAGCTGCTGCGGCGATTGGGGCAGCGCGTAAAACTGACCGGGGTAAATGCGCGAGGGGACGAGATAATCGCGCGCGCCTTCGGGCGTGGCTTTGAAAAGAATGGGTGTTTCAATTTCCAAAAATCCATGCCGGTCAAGATAATCGCGCATAAACTTAATCACCTTGTGGCGCAGAATCATGTTGCGCGTCAATCTTTCGCGGCGCAAATCAAGATAGCGGTATTTGAGGCGCACGTTCTCGTCGGGCAAATCCGCGTCGCTGCTGACCATGAAAGGCAGCGCTTTGGCGGGATTCAACACGGTGACGTTTTTGGCGATGATTTCGATTTCGCCCGTCGCCATTTTGGGATTCGCCATCCCTTCGGGGCGTTTGGTCACCACGCCCTCGATTTGCAGCGCCCACTCAAAACGGACGTTGGAGACCGTCTCCAAGATTTCCTGGGGCAAGTCGGGGTTGATGGTAATTTGCACCAAACCGCTGCGGTCGCGTAAATCAAAAAACACCACGCCGCCGTGGTCGCGGCGGCGGTTCACCCAACCCGCCAGCGTCACGGTTTGACCCGCGTGTTCGGCTCTGAGTTCTCCGCAAGTGTGAGTTCTATACATAAGCTATGCGCCTCCGAAAGTTTATGTCATTGCGCGGGAGCGATAAAGACCGAAGTAATCCCCTATTCACAGGAGGTTGCTTCGTCGTCGCTTCGCTCCTTCTCGCAACGACAGGTAATACATAAAATAAATCGCCCTTCGCGTGCGCGTCGGGCGATTGTTTTTGACTGAAACGTTTCGTCAACCGGCAACGCTTCGCCCAACGACACGAGGGTCGTCATTATTATTGTTGTTGTTATCATTGCTGGCGAAGAACTTTTGGGTCAACATTGTGCGCGGATTATAGCACAAAACCTACGGCGTGGAATATTGAATTATGAGCTGCGGCTGGTCTGAAAGTATCGCCGCATTGCCGGAGAAAATCTTCAAATAGTCGGCGGTGGCATCGTCATCATCGTCTTTGGTGAAGAGCAGGCGGAACTGCGTTGCGCCTGTTTTGTTGATATAAGCAAGGTTTGTTGCATTCAGGGTCACGCTATACCATGTGGAATCAGT
>DAOTZP010000191.1:0-5376 GCA_034434265.1 Anaerolineales bacterium
CTTCCTCTGGTACTTCATCATCACCCTGCTTGGCTGGCTTGCCTTTCCGCTTGCCTATTCGCTCTTCCCTGCGCTCAAAGATAGAGGGTATGCGTTATCCCGCGCCGCAGGCTTGCTCGTGTGGGCATACATCTTTTGGGTGTTGGCGTCGCTTGGGGTCGCGCAAAACGATACGGGCGGAATCTTCCTCGCGTTGGCGATTGCCGCCGCCCTCAGCGGATTCATCTTCATCCGGCAAAAAACCGAAATCTTAAATTTCCTTAAATCCAATCTTGCGTTCATCCTCGCCGCTGAAATTTTATTTCTTGCTGCGTTTGGTTTTCTCGCTTTCTTGCGCGCCGCCAACCCCGAACTATACAGCACCGAAAAGCCAATGGAACTTGCCTTCATCAGCGGAATTTTGCGCTCGCCTTCTTTTCCCCCGCAAGACCCGTGGCTTTCAGGGTACAGCATTTCTTATTACTACTTCGGTTATGTGATGACCGCCATGCTTGCGCGGCTTTCCAACATCACGCCCAGCATGGCGCACACCTTAATGACCGCGCTCATTTTTGGTCTCGGCGCAATTGGCGCGTATGGCATTTTATATAACCTATTAAGCCCCCTCTCCCGGGAGAGGGAAGGAGCGGGGGAAACCTCCGCCCTCAGTCTTTCCTTCTTCGCGCCATTATTTTTACTGTTCATCTCCAACTTTGAAGCCCTGCTCGAAGCGCTTCACCGCCTCGGCGTTTTTTGGAAGTTCAACCCCGAAACGCAAACATATTCCAGCGCCTTTTGGACATGGCTGGATATGAAAGAACTCTCCAACCCGCCCATGCAGCCATTCGGCTTCATCCCCGACCGCTATATGTGGTGGTGGCGCGCCTCGCGCGTCATTCAAGATTACGACCTCACCGGCAGTCACCGCGAAGTGATAGATGAATTTCCATTTTTCTCTTTTCTGCTCGGCGACCTGCACCCGCATGTTCTCGCCATTCCCTTTGTTTTGCTTGCAGTCTCATGGGCATTGAATCTTTGGATGAACGACTCCGCAGAAAAGATGAATTGGTTTGGCTGGCGCGTTCACATTGACTGGCGCGAATTTTCCTTCTCCGCGCTTTTGGTGGGCGGGCTGGCGTTTCTCAACACCTGGGACATTTTGACAGCGGGCAGCCTCATTGTTTTTGCCTATGTTTTCTCCCGCGCCCACCGCGCAGGCTGGAACTGGGAAAGGCTGGAAGACGCGCTGCTCTTCGGCATTCCATTGTTATTTGCGTCCTTCGTTCTTTATCTCCCCTTTTATTTTGGCTTTTCCTCGCAAGCGGGCGGCATCCTTCCCAACCTGATGTTCATCACGCGCGGCGCGCACCTGTGGGTGATGTGGGGGACTCTCTTCATTCCCATCTTTGCGTATTTGATGTTTGGATTAACCCGGCGCGGATTATTTCCCCGCCCAAACTGGAACCCCGCCCTCTGGCTGGGACTCGGCTTCACGCTTTTTCTCTGGCTTTTCTCATGGGGTATTGGGCTCGCCGCCACCTTTCTCGCGCAGGATTATGTTGCCATGTTCCTCGCCTCACAGGGCATGAACGCGGCTCAGTTTTTCAGCGCGGCATCGCTCCGCCGTTTGACTCACATTGCCAGTTTGCTCACGCTGCTGGCTTTGTTCATCCCCGCGCTGGCGATGCTGCTCGCCCGCCCGCAGCAATTGGAGGATGAGCAACCGCCCGCCCGTCCGTCATCCCATACCTTCATTCTCGCATTGCTCACGCTTGGCGTCATCCTCGTTCTCGCGCCGGAGTTTGTTTACCTGCGCGACCAATTTGGATACCGCATTAACACCATCTTCAAGTTTTATTATCAAGCGTGGATTTTATGGAGTCTGGTCGCGGCATTTGGCACGGCGTATTTGCTTCAACGCTTGAAAACCGCCGCAAATATTTTGTTTCGCGCGGTCATGGCGCTCGTCATCTTTGCGGGATTGTTGTACCCCGTCTTTGGCTCGCTCAATCGAACCAACGACTTCAAACCCGTATTTGGATTCTCGCTCGACGACCTTGACCGCATCCGCCGTGAAAACCCCGACGAAGCCGCCGCGATTGAATTTTTGCGTACCGTCCCCAACGCGGTGATAGCCGAAGCCATAGGCGATGGATACAGCAGCTACGCAAGAATATCCGCGCACACGGGCTTGCAAACCGTGCTTGGCTGGCCCGGTCACGAAGCGCAATGGCGCGGCAGTTACGAACCGCAAGGCGCGCGCCGCGAAGATATTTCCAAACTGTATCTCACCGCGCGGTGGGATGAAGCCCAAGCCATTATTGAAAAATACAACATCCGCTATATTTACATCGGCGCGCTTGAACGAACTTCCATGCGGGTTAATGAAGAGAAGTTCAGGAATAACCTTAAAATTATTTTTCAGCAGGGGAATGTGACGATTTACGAAACGCCGTAAGGGAAAATACAATTTACCCCAAATTTCATTTGGGACGCAGACTCCGCCCGAATCCGCTGACAACCCATCCGCGCATCCGTTCTACATCCGCTGACAAACCGCTCCCGCCCGCAGACTCCGCGCCCCATCCGTTGTGTCCATCATCCCTGCTGCCTATTGTCTTGGCAGCACCAGCGGCGCATCCAAAAACGGGTGGGGGACAACCTGCACGGGCAGGCAATAGGCTTGTGAAATAATTTCTTCCCGCAATACTTCCTGCGGCGTACCAATGGCTTGAATCTTCCCGCCAACCAGCAAGACGATTCTATCGGCATAATGCGCGGCGAGATTTAAGTCGTGCAGGGCAATCATCACCGCGAGGTTTTCCTCGCGGGCAAGTTCGCGGATGAGTTCCAACAGGCTGACCTGATACTGCAAGTCGAGGTGGGCGGTTGGCTCATCTAGCAGCAAAATGGGCGTGGATTGGCACAACGCGCGCGCCAGCAAAATCCGCTGACGCTCGCCGCCTGAAAGTTCCCCAACAGGACGTTCCGCCAGCTCGATTCCGTTCACCCGTTGTAAAGCGCGGCGCGCCAGTTCTTCATCATGCGCGGAGGTTTGACCGAGGAATCCAAGATACGGGGTGCGTCCCATGAGGACTGTTTCCCAAACCGTAAACGCGGGCGGCAGCGTAATGGCTTGCGGCACAACGGCAATTTTTTTTGCGCGTTGAATTGGCGGCAGCGATTGAAAGTCCTCGCCGTTTGCGCGGATGTTGCCCTCGCATGGAATCACGCCGCTCACCGCGCGAATGATGGTGGATTTGCCCGCGCCGTTGGGACCGATGAGCGCAAGCGCTTCCCCGCTTTGCACGTCAAAAGATACATGATGCAGCACTTGATGGTTGTGATACGAGACGGAAAGATTTTCAATTTTGAGCATGGCGTGAACACTATACCACATTCTTTTTGAGGGGATTGGTTGTAACTGCGCGCATACATGAGTGATTTTACCCAAATATGACGATTATCACTATTTTTGTGAAATCAGGCACTTTTTTTTATCATTCAAAGTCTGTTGTGATATACTTCGCAAACGTGCCAGATTTCACGCACTGAATTTTACACGCCCAGAGGTGTTTTTATGCTGTTGGAATATATTGCCATTGGCGTGATGATTGCGGTTGCCACACTCATTGCGCTCATTGCCATCGGGTTGGGGGAATTGTTTGGTCCGCGAAAAAAGTCAAAAGCCAAAGATACGCCGTATGAATCGGGCATGAACCCGTATGGCGAAGGGACGCGGCGTATGCCTGTCCGTTTTTATCTGGTCGCCATCCTGTTTGTGTTGTTTGATATTGAAGTTGTATTTTTCCTGCCTTGGGCGATTGCGTTTCGCCAGCTGGGTCTTTTTGGTTTAATTGAAATGCTCATCTTTATCGCAATTTTATTGGTTGGTTATGTCTATGCATGGAAGAAAGGAGCCCTCGAATGGGAGTAGAGAATAAACTCGGTAATATGGGCGTGGTTACCACCACGCTGGAACAGACAGTCAACTGGGCGCGCACCAACGCCATGTGGCCCATGTTATTTGGTTTGGCGTGCTGCGCGATTGAAATGATGTCCGCGCAGTCTTCCTCTTATGATATGAGCCGCTTCGGTATGGAACTGATGCGCGCCAGCCCGCGCCAGTCCGATTTGATGATTGTGGCGGGGCGCGTTTCAAAGAAGATGGGGCCCGTGCTGCGCCGCTTGTATGACCAGATGCCCGAACCCAAATGGGTGATAGCCATGGGCGATTGCGCCTCGTGCGGTGGCGTCTTCAACAATTACGCCATCTATCAAGGCGTGGATGAAGTTGTGCCGGTGGATGTGTTTGTGGCGGGCTGCCCGCCGCGCCCCGAGGCGTTAATTCACGGCGTAATGACCCTGCATGAAAAAGTCCGCGGCGAAACCATCAAGCAGTATGCGGAGAAATACAATAATGGATAAACAACTCGAACCGATTGTAAAAGCCATTCAGGAAAAATTTGGCGCGGCGGTGGAGGAATTTCGCGGCGAAGCGCATCTCATCGTCAAGGCGGAACAGATTGTCGCCGCGTTGACGTATTTGCGCGATGAGCAAAAATTTGAACTGCTTTCGGCGATGACCGCGAGCGACTACTTCCCGCAATCCGCGCCGCGTTTTCATGTGATTTATCAACTGACCTCGCTGGCAAAGAACCTTTCGCTGCAATTGCGCGTGCCGGTGAACGCAGTGGATGGCGAAAATCCCGTTGTGCCGACTGCAACCGGCGTGTATGGCGTGGCAAATTGGCGCGAGCGCGAACTGCTGGATATGTTTGGCATTGAGTTTGAAGGGCATCCCGACCCGCGCCGCATTCTCATGCCGGAAGAAACCGAAGGCCACCCCTTGCGAAAAGATTACCCGCTTGGCTATGAAGAGCCGCAGTTTACGTTTAACTACGAGGAAATCGGCTCGTTGAAGCCGTTTGCAAAGGAATAGTTATGGCACAGCTTGAAGAAGTCAGCGTAGAAAAATTTAAACATCTTGTTTCGGAACGCGCGTTGACGGGCGAAACCATGCTGCTCAACATGGGACCGCAGCACCCGTCCACGCATGGCGTTTTGCGTTTGCTGCTCGAACTCGACGGCGAAGTGATTGTCAACTGCGTTCCCGACATCGGCTTCCTGCATACCGGCATTGAGAAGAACATGGAAGCCAAGACCTACCAAAAAGCGGAAGTGATGACCGACCGTCTCGATTACATGAATCCGCTGGGCAACAACCTTGCGTACTGCATGGCGGTGGAGAAATTGGTTGACCTCGACGTCCCCGTCCGCGCTCAGGCGCTGCGCGTCATCCTTGTGGAATTGCAGCGCATTTCCTCGCACTTGGTCTGGCTTGGCACATCCGGTCTTGACCTTGCGGCAATGTCCATGTTCCTGTACTGTTTCCGC
>DAOTZP010000192.1:0-4797 GCA_034434265.1 Anaerolineales bacterium
GTATCGGTCAGCGGGTAGTCCGCCTGTCCCTGCCAGCGGGATTCGGCATTGCCAACCGATTCGCCATGGCGAAGCAAAGTAATATAAAAAGGCTGCGGTCTAGTTTCCATCTTCGGGATATTTTCCCTTCACAAGATATACGGGGCGGCGTTTGACTTCTTGAAAAATATAGCCGACATACACGCCAATAAATCCAAGCAGCGCCATTAACATGCCGCCCACAATCAAAATTACAAACATCAGCGAGCTCCACCCCGGCGCAAGGTTGGATGTTCTGCCCGTGACCCAAAATGAAAGCACATACGCCATTTCCACAGCGGCAAGACAAAACATCAACGCGCCGAAACTTAACCCAATGTAAAGCGGCACAAGCGAGAATGAAAAAATCGCGTCCATTGCGAGGCGCAGCATTTTTGCGAGCGAATATTTTGAAACGCCGCCGATGCGCTCGGCGGGCTGGTATGGCAAAATCACGGTCTTGAACCCAATCCATGAAACCATGCCGCGCAAAAAGCGGTGATATTCGGGCATGGATTTCAGCGCGTTCACGGCGGGGCGGGTCAACGCGCGAAAATCGGCTGTGCCGGGCAAAATGCGCGTGCCGCTGACTTTGTTGATGAAACGATAAAAAGCAGCCGATGTCCATTTTTTGAAAGAGGCGGGCTGCGCTTCATCCATGCGCTGCGTTTGCACAACGTCATAGCCTTGCGCAATCAAATCCAGCATTTGCGGAATTAGTTCGGGCGGGTGTTGTCCGTCGCCATCCATGCTGATAACCACGTCGCCTTGCGCCAAATCCATGCCTGCGGTGAGCGCGGCTTGATGCCCGAAATTGCGCGAGAGTTGAATGACGCAAATGCGCGAATCGGTTTTGGCAAGCGCGGACAGCTCGCTCACCGTTTCATCCGAAGAGCCGTCATCCACATAATAAATGAGAAACTCATACGGCAGCGAATTTATCACCGCCGACAAACGGGCATGAGTTTGCCCCACCACGCCCGCTTCGTTATAAATGGGCAGGACGATTGCCACTTGCAATTTTTTCTTAGCCAAAAAATTAAACTCCGTCAGGTTTATAACTTCATCCCGTGCCGTGTGCGCAGCAGTTGAATTGCGCGTTCCACTTCGGATTTTTTCTTCGCTTCATCCCAGCCCAGCGCTTCGGACGCTGCATCCGCAATCTCGCGGATGGAGTCCAAAGTCAGCCTGCCCAGCATGGCAAGCATGGTGCGCCGCAACAGCAGGTCGTCGAGATGAATGACCTTTTCATACTGCGCGAGGAACATGATTTCGCGGCGCGAATAATCCGGCGCGGAGGAAAGCGGCAGGTCTGCGGCGCGGTTGATAAACTGCGCGATGGCTTCCGCCCGCGAGCCGTATCGCTCATAAAGAATTTTCAGCCTGTCACGCGGAAGTCCCGTCCACGCGGCAAAGCCGTCCACCTGACGTTTTTGCTCCTGCGGGTCGGAGGAAAATCCGCGCCCGCCGCCAATGGGCAAATCGCGCGTGTGTTTGTTTCGCCTGATGCCAAGAAACGCCAGCGACTTATCGGTCACTTCCTCCGCAAAGGCGCGGAAGGATGTCCACTTGCCGCCGACAAGCGAATAAATGGGAAAGGTCAAGTTCGTCCAATCGCCGTCCAGCACTTCAATGTGATGGTCGCGGCTGTATTGCCCGGTGGTTTTTGCGCCGCTCACGCCCAGCGGACGCACGCCTGTAAATCGAAAGACTATTTGCTCGCGGGTGACTTTGATGGTCGGAAATACCCGCTCCACCAGATGAATGAAATAATCCACTTCTTCATCCGTGCAGGCTGCGTCATCGGGGTTTTCAATTTTGATGTCTGACGTGCCAATCAACACGCGGTCAAACAAGGGAAAGAGCAGCACAATGCGCCCGTCTTGATTTTCAAAGAAAAATTCGTTTTCGCCAATCGCTTCGCGCAGTTCGGGATTATCCACCACGATATGCGAGCCTTTTGTGCCGCCAATATAGCGGGTGGATAAGCCCATGTTTTTGTTGATGAAGTCAATCCATGGTCCCGCCGCGTTGATGAGCAGCTTCGGGCGGACTTCATAGGTTTCTCCGTTGAGTTCGTCTTTGAGGGTAATCTTATTTTTATCCCCGCCGATTAAACTGACATAATTCAACGCGCGGGCGTTGGGGTTTTCCGCTTCGGCGTCGAGCATAATTTCCAGCGCAAGCCTTTCGGGGTTGGAAATTAATCCGTCATAGTACACCGCCGTATTGCGAATGTTGGGGTTGAGTTTGCTCCAGCGTTTGAGCGACTCGGCGCGTGAATAAAATTGATGCTTCGGCACCGTGCGCGTTTTGCCCGTGTACGCGTCGTACATCATCAAGCCGACTTTGATGATAAGCGCGCCGCGTTCCGATGGTTTTTCCAGCCAGCCCAAAAATTTGAACGGCGCGTTCAACAAGCCGGAAAAAAGTTTGAACATGGGAATGGTCGTTGGCAGCGGCTTGACGATATGCGGCGCATTTTGAATCATGCGGTTGCGCTCGCGCACGGCTTCGCGCACAAGGCGAAATTCGCCGTTTTCCAAATAACGGATTCCGCCGTGCGCCATGTGCGAGGATGCCGCGCTCGCGCCGCTGCAAAAATCCGCGCGGTCTATCAACAGCACATCCACGCCGTTGAGGGCAAGGTCGCGGAATGTGCCGATGCCATTAATCCCCGCGCCTACGATGACCACTGAAACTTCGGGTTTCTTTTTAAGGTGAGTGAGAATATCCTGTCTGTTCATATTTAAGGGTTTTCATATAATGCGTAAATGTTAGCACAAATCGTCCGCTATTGCCCAATCGCTTCCAATAATTCGCGCGGCGTATGAACCACGGCGCCGGGGTTTCCGCGCCGCATCTGCTCCAAACTTTGATGCCCCCATGCGACGGCAATGCTGCTCACGCCCGCTTCGCGGGCGGCAAGCATATCGCTCAAAGAATCGCCAACCATAAAGACAGAGTCGCGCGGCGCGCCTGCCGACAAATTTTCGCGCGCCATCATAATTTTCTGCGCTTTCGAGCCGGGCGTATCCACGCCATAAATGGCATGAACGCAATCGGTCAAACCATGCTTTTGCAAAAACGCATTGACGTTTTGCGATGAGTTTGACGTGACAATCGCAATTTTGTGATTCACAGCAAGGCGTTGAATCACCTCTCCCAAGCCGTCAAATATCGCGGGCGGGGATGTTTCTTCGGCGAACAAATTCAAGCAGATTTGAACAAACGAGTCAATTTGATGTTCAGGCACTTCGCACGCGCGCCCGTATGTGGCAAACGACATCACTTCAAGGCTGCTTAAATCCGCATGGCTGGCGGTGTGCGCCACGCCAAGCCGGTCACATGCCTGCTGCCCAAAGCGGATTAGGTGGTCAAGCGTATCCGCCAATACGCCGTCAAAGTCAAAAAGAATCAACGCCATAAAAACAGGGGTCTAATCAATCCAATCAAACGTGCGGGTGACCGCTTTCTTCCAGCCCGCGTATGCTTTCTTCCGCGCGGATTCTTTCATCTGCGGTTTCCATTCTTTATCGCGTCCCCAGTTGGCTTTGAGCTCGCCAAAGTTCTTCCAAAATCCCACGGCAAGCCCGGCTGCGTATGCCGCGCCGAGCGCGGTGGTCTCCGCCACTTTGGGGCGCACCACAGGCACATTCAAAATATCGGATTGAAACTGCATAAGCAATTCGTTGAAGACCATGCCGCCATCCACTTTCAGCGCGGAAAGTTTCACCCCCGAATCTTTTTCCATGGCGTCCAGCGCTTCGCGCGTTTGAAAGGCGGTTGCCTCCAACGCCGCCCGCGCAATGTGACCTTTGTTCACATAGCGCGTCATGCCCGCAATTACGCCGCGCGCGTTTGCCTTCCAATACGGCGCGTACAAGCCCGAAAACGCGGGAACAAAATAAATGCCGCCGTTATCTTCCACCGTGCGGGCAAGCGCCTCCACCTCGGCGGATGTTTGAATCAATCCCAGATTATCGCGCAGCCATTGGATTAACGCGCCCGTAATCGCAATTGAACCTTCGAGCGCGTACACGGCTTTGCGGCTGCCAATTTTGTACGCCAGCGTGGTGAGCAGCCCCGCCTTGCTTTGCACCGGTTTTTCGCCGGTATTCATCAACATAAAACAGCCTGTGCCGTAAGTGTTCTTTGCCTCGCCCGCTTTGAAGCAGGTTTGACCAAAGAGCGCGGCTTGCTGGTCGCCCAAATCCCCTGCGACTGGAATACCGCGCAGGAACGAGGGCAAATTTTCCCTCTCAACGATATTGCCATAAATTTCAGAGGACGATTTAATTTCAGGCAGCATGGATTTGGGAATCCCCATCGCCTTCAAAATTTCATCGTCCCAATCAAGCGTTTTGAGATTCATTAACATCGTGCGCGAGGCGTTTGTCACATCGGTCACATGCGCGCCGGTTAAATTCCAAATTAACCATGTATCCACATTGCCAAACAGCAATTCCCCTTTTTTGGCTTTTTCCTTCGCGCCTTTTACATTATCCAAAATCCACTTAATTTTTGGACCTGAAAAATAAGTAGCCAGAGGCAAGCCCGTCTTTTTGCGGAATCTATCCTGCCCGCCTTGCTTTGCCAGTTTTGCAATGATTTTATCCGTCCGCGTATCCTGCCAGACGATGGCGTTATAAACCGGCTTGCCGGTATTTTTATCCCATACCACCGTTGTCTCGCGCTGATTTGTCACGCCAATTGCGGCAATCTCTTCCGCCACGCTGGCTGCTGAATACTGACCGCCGGATACTTTCTTCACCGCCC
>DAOTZP010000193.1:0-4259 GCA_034434265.1 Anaerolineales bacterium
AAACGATTCTTTCCCCATCTTCCGCAAACGCGCTGTATCTGCAAGCGCGTTTTTCATTGCGTTCAAGAGCGCGTCAAAATTTTCCGGCTCAATCTGCCAGCCGTTAGATTCGCGCACCAAATCATCCTGCGTGCCGTCGCCTTTTGCCACAATCACCGGCAGGGCATAGCTCATTGCCTCTTGCACGGCAAGCCCGCCCGTGCCGGGCAGCACGAACAAATCGGCTTGTGCGAAATACGGCTGCAACTCCGCGCCGTGTTTTGCGCCAACAAATTCAGCGGAGGGATGGATTTCCCGCGCCAGCGCTTCAAGCCTTGCGCGGTCGGGACCATCGCCCACAATAATCAAGCGCGGATTGGACTCCACCCGCGAACATGCCAGCAAGAGCGAATCGACTCGCTTCCTCTGCTGCAGCCTGCCGACGAACAAAATCACCGGCGGAGCATTCACTTCCCTGCGTTCCACAAACAATTTCGGCTTTGGCGAAACCGAATTGTGCGCCACAAAAATTCTCTCACGCGGAAAACCCAGCGCAGCGTATTCCTCCGCGCCGCGCCGGCTGTACGCAATTAACCCGTCGAACTGCTTCACAAAGGCGGACCAAAACGCGCTTTGGCGCGGCGCGCCCAACCCCCACCCGATGATTTTTTTCCCGCGCCGCTTCATCCACCGCGCCGCAAAAGGCGTGGCAAGATAACGCGGGTTGGCTTCCACAATCAACGCATCGGGGCTGCATTCATTCAGCCAGCGAAGCAATCCGCGCTGATAGCAAAGATATAACGCGCCGCGAAAAAGATGAACATTTTTTGCTTCGGTATAGACTGCAATTTGAGTGACGCCGCTTGCAATCATTTCTTCGGGGCGGGCTTTGCCTGCAAACAAACTCATACCGCCCGCGCACGATTGCGCCAGCAAATCGAAAAACGGAACGCGGTACGAAGGCAGTACGCGCTGCTGCACCGCAAGGCGGCCGGGATATACGTTCATATTCACCAAGTTTTCAACACATCAAGATACGCATCGGTCATTGCATCCAAACCCAATGCTTTTTCGGCATGGAGCCGCGCGGACTTACTGAAATGCGCGTGGTTTTGCAAAATTTCATGTGCCGCATTTGCCAGCGCGGGCAAATCGGGCGGCTCAATGTTCCATGAATCCGCACCGTATGGAACAACCCTGCCAGATTCGCCAATCACCAACTCTTTCACCGCGCCCGTATCAAATGCCACTACGGGCAAGCCGCACGCCAGCGCTTCAATCACCGCATTGGGGCAGGCGGGGTGCAGGTCTGCGGAAAAAAACAAGCGCGCGGAACGCATGACGTTGGGAATATTCTCACGCGGCACAGCGCCCAGCCATTCAATCTTAATGCGTGTTTTTGCTTCCACGCGCGCGCGATGCGAATCGGAAATTTTGCCCGCAACACACAACCGCACAGGCAGCGCGTGGGTTTCATTTAACGTCTCCACCAGCGCAATGGCGTTATCCAATCCCATCTCATACCCGCCGCCCAAACTTCCCTCCACCAGCAGCAAACGGTACGGCGGAGCAGGCGCGGGAGATTCGGCGGGCGAATAGGTTTGCAAATCCACGCCGTTGTGAATGATGGTAAACGGGACGCGCGTCTTTCCATATTTACGCTCCCACCATTCGTGTGAAAACGCGCTTTGATAAATAATGCGGCTGGCAAGATGTCTGCGGATAAACGCCAAAATAAAATTGCCATACTCGGCGCGGATGAAATGCTTCAAACCCGTCCTGCGTTTGCGATGCACCCAGTTAAGCCCATCCAGCCGCTGCACAAGAATCACGCCGCGCCGTTTTGCCCGCCACAGCGAAACCAAACTGCGCGTGCCGGCAATCACCAGCGCGGATTTTGCGCCCGCGTTCAGGTCATGCGTCACTTCCACGCCGCGCGCGCGCAGCCCTTGCTCAAACTTAAGCCGAAAGGACGCCATGCCGCCAATGCCATCCACACGCGGAAGAATGCAAATCCGTTTCACTTCAACTCCTTTGCGCGGGTTGCGCCGTCGGTAAAAATCCAGCCGCTTGCGCGGTTATAAGTATGAAGCGCGGAAAAGCCCGCCTGCGGAATCCACTTGTAAAGATGCGTTTCGCGGTAATCGGATTCGCTTAAAACATCCACGCGATTCAAATTCAAGGCATAGCCATAATGCAGCGAGCAATCCTGCGAGGGGCGGTAAAGAACGCCATCCTTGCAAAAAAATTTCCCCGCAGGCCGCGCCGCGCGCGCATCCGAAACAATCGGGTTAAGTGGATGAGATGTCCAATCATCGGTCAGCGGGTCATCCGCAAAAAAAAGATGAAGCTCATCCCACGAAGACGCGCCTTCATCGGTTTTAAGATTTGCAAACAGCCACCACCTGCCGTTGTGATGCAGCAAGGTCGAATCCACTGCGTACACATCGCGCATCAGTTCACGCGCAAACTCCCAGCGGTTGGGAAACTCAACACAGCGATACAACTCAACCGCGCGGCGCGAGGAAGTTTCGGGCAGCATGTATATTTCGCCCTTGTGTTCAAAAACAAATGGATACGAAAGATGATACGGGCGTTCCAGCGCGGTGTGATGCGAAATCACTTGCGCGTTTTCATTCAGCGTCAAACACGCAATGCGTCCCTTGCGTTCGGCGCGGACATATTCTTCAACGAACAAAAATATTTTTCCATCTTTTTCAAACGCAAACGGGTCCGCCCAATACATGCCCCGCGGCGCAGCCAGCGCAACGCGCGAATCAAGATTGGCGGGTATTAATTCATTTGTGGAATCTGCAAAGACCATCCATGTTTCGGGCTGGCGGATTTTCTTTGCCGCCCCGCGCATCATCAACTGGATGGCAAGCGCGGCGGTTTCCATCGGGCGAATTGGGTTCGGCTTGGCAGGCGGCTGCGCCTCCTCAAGCGATTCAAAAAATCCAGCCTCGCCTTGCATGGCAAGTTTTTTCAACGCCCACAACAACGTGGAAGCGGCTTTGAGAAACACGCGGTTTTGATTTCGCGCAGCGGAAGTCGGGTCGGTGGCAAAAACGGCGCGGCGCAGCAATTTGCGTTGACCGTTGGGCAGCAGCGCGGAAAGTTCGCACACGGTTAAAGGTTCGCGGCGCAGCGCTTCACGAATCCCTGCAAACGGCGACACGTCATTCCACATCCACACCCCCAAACGCGGCGGGCTTGGTATTTGAACATCCGGCTGGGTTGAAATAAACAAATCAAGGCTGGCGGTTTGCAACTCTTTCACGGAAAGAACTTGAACATGCGGGCAAGCCCCGCGAACATCCAGCGCGGCAGGCAAACGGATGCCGCTCAACAAACGCTTTTCCAGCGCAAAATAAAAAGACAACAAAGATGAAGATTGAAAAGAGTTTTCACCCTGAAAAATCACCAACTCCACATCATCAAGAGCCTGCAACCGCTCGACAAGGCGGACAACCCACGCGGGAGCATTGGGAAAATTTAACAACAATCCAATACGCAATTTCATGCGGACATTATAACTGTGGAGTTGAAGCATCTCCCGTTTCCCCCTCATCCACCCGTGGACCCTCCGCCAGAGTCGGCTGACAATCCGTGTGGACTTAATCCGTTCCCATCCGTGAATCCGTGACAGAGTTCGTTTACAGAACATCCGCCCCCGCCCGCGGACTCCGCGCCCGAGTCCGCAGTCCGCATGGACTTTCACGTCATGAGGAGGGAATTTATTCCAGCCGCTGACAGCCCTTACCCCAAACCATCCCCGAATAAAATCACGAATAAACGAAGTCAAGCCTGTCGCCATTCGTCGTCGTGGCGCAAAATTCGCGGACGGTCTCCCCCCGCCGGGGCTGAAGCCCCTGCTCATGGCATGGAAATCCGCTCAAGCGGATTCGGCGGACTCATCCCCCGCCGCGCCCCATCTGCGCAGACAAACAAATCCGCAAACAGCGCTTATCATCATTTTCGTTTATTCGTGACCCAAAATTCGTGGACGGCAGCCGCCCCCGCCCGTGGACTCCGCGCCGGAGTCCATCCGTTCATCCGCTTTCCACATCCGCTACCAAACATTAACCAAACTCCAATATCCCCATGCTATAATCCCTCCCCTGAAAGGGATTCTATGCTTAAAAACTTCGTAAAACTCTTCAGCGGCGACCCGACCAAAAAGACGGCGGAAAAATTTTCAGGGATTGTGGCGCAGGTTAATGCGTTAGAAGGGGAATTTCAAAAACTAACGGACGAACAACTCCGCGCCAAGACGGATG
>DAOTZP010000194.1:0-14491 GCA_034434265.1 Anaerolineales bacterium
TCCGCGCAAATTGGGATACGCCGGTGGAACTGACCATCAAGCGCGGCGAAGAAACCCTCATCATCACCGCCACGCCGCTTTCCAGCCGCGCCGAGCAGGGCGCGCTGGGCGTTTCACTTGGATACCCCGCCCGCCCAGCCACCTTCACCGAAATTGTAAGCGGCGGCGTCATCATCACAGGCGCGCAGGCTGCCGCCATTCTCTACATCCCCATTGCCTTAATTCAAGGCGTCATTGCGCCGGAAGAAGCCCGCGTGGTTGGCTTTAAGGGAATCTTTGATATGTTTGACGTGGCGGTGGAAGAGGACGTCACCAGCAGGCAAGCGCCTGCGCCCGGCGGCGCGCCTGCTTCCGCGCCGAGCAACTTCACGCTGAGTTTGATTGGCTTGTTGAGCATTTCACTCGGCGTGATGAATCTGCTGCCCATTCCCGCGCTGGACGGCGGACGCATTTTGTTCACCCTGCCGGAAATTTTATTCCGCCGCCGCATTCCGCCCGAACGCGAAAACATGATTAACGGCATTGCCATGCTGCTGCTAATTGGTTTGCTCATCTTTGTCAACATCATGGACTTTGTCAACCCCGTTGAAATTCCAATTCGATAATCCCATGTCCAAACTTTCCTTTGAAACCGTACTCAATCATTTGCTGGATTCCAAACACGATATTCCGCAAAGCCATTTGAAATATTATTCCGACCTGAACGCAAAAGACTTGCAGCTGTTTATGGATACATGGCGCTCCGTCAAACCGCAGCGCAAGCATTTGCTGCTGGACCGCTTGGTTCTGCATTACGACGAAAACACCATCGTCTCGTATGATGAAATTGCCCGCGCCCTGTTAACCGACGCGGACGGCGAAGTGCGCGCGCGCGCCATTCACCTGCTGGCAGATACGCAGGACGCGCGCCTGATTCACACCTTGATTAACATCTTCCGCAACGACCCCGACCTTGCCCCGCGCCTCGAAGCGACACACATCCTTGGGGAGTTTATTTTATTTGGCGAGCTGGAAGATTTGAAAAAAGAAGACCAAAGACAAGTGGAAGACGCGCTGCTTGCCGTCGTCAAAGGCGAAGACCACCCCGCCCTGCGAAAACGCGCGCTGGAAGCGCTCGGCTTTTCGCCGCGCGAAGAAGTGAACGAGCAAATTGAATACGCGCTGGAACATGCCGACCCGACCTGGGTTGCCAGCGCGCTGACCGCAATCGGACATTCGCAGGATGAGGAACGCTGGGGCGGAGAAGTCGTCAGCAAATTGTTGGATGAAGACCCGCGCATCCGCAATGCGGCGGTAAAAGCGGCGGGCGAGTTAAATCTATCCGAAGCGGCTCCCATCCTGATTCAAATCCTCGAAGATGAAGAGGAGGATGACGAGGTGTTGTCCTCCGTGATATGGTCTCTTTCGCAAATTGGCGGCGAGGATGCGCGCGCGTATCTGGTAAGTTTGATGGAGCGGACGGACGACGAGGACACGCTCGAATATCTGGAAGAAGCGTTGGAAAATCTCGACTTCAATGAAAGCATTGACCATTTTGACATGCTGGATATTGAAGGTGAATTTGGTGATTTGGACGATGAAGAGATTGAAGACGAGGATGAAAAATAAGCCATGCCGACTCCCGTTCTTAAACTGCTCCCGGCTTCGGCATATAAAGGCGTAAACCAGTACGACCCCATCAAGTATTATTATTTTCCCATATTTGGGAAGATGTACCGCCGCCGCGTGGAACTTGCGCTGGGCGAATGTACCGGCGGCGAAAAAGTGCTGGAAGTGGGCTTTGGCACCGGGCTGGCTTTTCCCAACCTGCATGAGATGTATAAAGAAATTCACGGCATTGACCTGACTGCGGATATTGAAGCCGTGCAATCGGTCTTTGCGCCGCTAAACATTCCGCTGTTTTTGGAAAAAGGCGACGTGCTGAACATGCCGTATCCTGACAACACATTTGACACGGTGTTGCTGGTCAGCATTCTTGAGCACCTGAAACCTTTGGAATTGGAAAAAGCCCTGAACGAAGTAAAGCGCGTGCTTAAACCGGGCGGTCAAATGGTGTATGGCACGCCTGTGGAAAAGCCGTTTATGGTTTTCATGTTCCGCCTGCTGGGACACAACATTCGCGACGAGCATTTTTCCACCGAAAAAGAAATCGCCGCCGCCGCGTATAAAATTTTTTCAAAAGGAAAGGTGATTGAAATGAAAAGCATACCGCCGATTGCGGGGACGGTGTACACGGTGGGGAACTTTATCAAATCCAATTAAAGACAAAAACGCGCTACGGCGCGTTTCTGCTTAATACGTCAAAAACATCCTTGGGGATTTCCGAAATCAAGTAAATCCGCGCGTATTCAAAGCCATCATAGGTGATGATTTTTTCCGGCGTGACATTTTGCAAAGCGTGAATGAGAGCCGCGCCTTCGGGTCTGCCGCTTTGACGAATGTTATACACCACCAAATAATCCGCATTCGCAATATCTTCCACGAAGGGCTGCCCCTCGTTCAAGGCGGCGCGCATGTGTTCGGTTCTGCCGGGAAAAAAGTATGAGAAGCACCCGCGCCCGGCGTAGGCAATCACATACATATCAGCCGCGTTTGGTTTTTGAGCAAGGTACTGCGCCGCAAGGTCCAGCCCTTCGCCATACCCGTGAACGCCGCCCGTTGACGTGAGGGGATTGCCGTATGTATAAAAATAGGGGAAATGCGCCCACGCGCTGCCAAGTTGAAATGCAAGCAGCAAGCCAAAAGCGGAAAACAAAACCGCGCGCCGCCGAAGCATCCGCCAGCCATTTGAAAGATGCAGCAGGGCAAATCCCCAGCCGAGCGCGGCGGCTATATCCCAGCTTGCAAAGGTTGAAAGAATGTAATGCAGCGCGTTGCGTCCCTGAGCGACGCCAAATAAAATGACAAACAACGCGCCAAGCAAAAGAAGGTAAAAAACGACAAGCCGGGCGGACGGGGGATTTTTTTTCAAAAACGCAAAGGGCAGCAAAAGCAAGCCAAGCCATGTCAGCGGCGTGACGGAAGAAAGCCACCAGTACAAATATTGCCCAATGCCCTCAAACCTGCCGGAAAAATCAAGCGCTGCGGGCTGCACTTCTCCTGTAACATCGAGCCGCGCGCCTTGAAAGGCGTAACTGAACGCATTGCCGTACACTTCATATAACATTTTGGCGGGGTTCACCCACATGCCGGGCCACAATGCAACATAAACAAAAGCAGCCGCAAGCAGCCAAATGAAAAATGTTTTTACCGCGCTCCACAACGCGGAGGCAAAATTTGTTTTGACGTATTGAATCAGTTCGACAAACAACATCAAACCGATGAGGGGAAGCAAAACAATCGAAGAGGATTTGGTCAACTGCGCCAAGCCGAATGCCGCGCCGGAAATTAACAGGTAAATCAGTTTCTTTTCCTCATGCAAATACGCCAGCATTGCCAGCGCGCAAACCAATGAAAACATGGCAACCATGCCTTCGTGATTAATCAGCCGCGCATTGCCGACAAAGAACGGCGCGTTCATGCCAAAGGCAGCCGCCCAAAAGGCAATCTCTTCGGGAACAAGCTTTTGCAATAAAAAGAAAACCAGCAAGGCAAGCATCACCAGCAGCGCGGATTGAACCCGGCGGCTGTTGCGGATAATCATCAGCGGGTCGCGCCCCTGTTCGCGGATGAAGTTTTCATACAGCGGTTTGCGGACGTCGAAATAGCCCTGCCCCAATCCGCGATATTCGGGAAAATAACCGACCATGCCCGCCGTCACCAGCCAGGTTGTGGTCACTGCGGGGTGATAGTCATAAATTGTGTTTTCAAATTCGCGCTGACCAAGCGCGTAATAAAAATTGGAGCCGGAGATAATCCACCACGGTTCATCATAGGTGGCAAAGCGCTCCAACCCGATAAAGCGGGCGGGCGCAATGAGAAGAAAAAGCAAAAAAGCAAGCAGCCATTTTTTTTGAGCGGGTGAAATGTTCGTTGAAATATTCATGGGAGGTTATTTTACAAGCGCGTCCAAAACGCTTTGCGGAAATTGATTGACCTGATAAATCAAAACATATTTGCGCCCGTTCAGCCGCACTTCATGAATCGGCTGCGCAGGCGCAAGGGCTTTGAGCATGTTTTGATACTTCGGCATATATCCCTGCACGGCGTAATACACCACAAGATAATCGGCGCCTTGCACGGCGTTGAGCAAATCCTGTTCGTGTCCGTTTTCGATGTAATACGGTTTGAAGCGCGCGCTCGCGCCCGGATAAAAATATGAAAAACATCCGCGGCTGTAATATACCAGCGCGGTGGAATTTTGCGCTTCCGGCAAACCCGCCAGATATTGCGCGGCAAGTTCCAAGCCTTCGCCATAGGGAAAAAGCGGAAATTCTTTATTATCTCTTGCATTGGCGAGGATGGGATTTTCATAGGTGAAATAATATGGAAAGGAAGAGAACGCGCTCCATGCCTGCATGGCAAGCGGAATCGCCAGCAAAGCGGTTTGCGCTTGCGGGCGGTTTAGCAGGTGAATTGCGTAAAACCATCCCAGCCCGGCAACGCTGTTTAAGGCGAGATAAGCGCACAAAATATAATGCGGAGAGTTGCGTCCCTGCGCGACGCCGAAGAGCAGAATAAAGCCCGCCGCCGCCGACCAAAACAGCCCAAGCAGATACCTCCGCGCGGGCTGCCATGCTGATTCGCGCGAGGCGGGAATCAAAAATCCCAGCAGAATTCCAATCCAGGTGAAGGGAGTCGCGCGCCGCAAAAAAGTTTCGAGGTGAAGCCAAATTCCTGAAGAGCTCATCTCCAAACTGAATTGCGAGGCGTCGAGTTCTTCGGTCACTTCGAGGCGCGCGCCTTGAAAGGCGTAACTGAACGCGTTGCCATACACTTGATAAAGCATTTTGGCGGGCGCAACCCACATGCCGGGCCAAAAGATGAAATACGCGGCAATGAGCATTGCAAGCCAGAGGAAAAACGTTTTTACAACGGACGCAGGATTTTTTTTGTTGAAGAGATGAATCAAAAACAAAATGCCAATGGGAAGCAAAAACGCCAGCGCGGATGATTTGGTGAGCTGCGCGAGCGCGCCCGCAACGGCGGAAATGAGTAAAAAAATAAAACGCTCTTCCTGCAAAAAATACGCCGCCAGCGCGAGAATGGAAATCATCACAAACAACGAGAGCATGGCTTCGTGCGTGAGCAGGCGCGAGTGGCTGAGAAAAAACGGGTCGAGCGAGGCGAATACAACGAGAAAGAACGCGGCGGGATTGGGAAGAAACCGCGTCAGGAAATAAAAGAAAACAAGAAAAAGAAAGACAATGACCAATACTTGAAGGATGCGTGAAATTTGCAAAAGAACAAGCGGGTCTTTGCCGTGTTCAAGCAAAAACGGGTCGAGCGCGCCTTTTTCAAATTCCAAATATCCCTGCCCCAGCCCGCGATATTGCGGAAAATACAGCAGCATGGCAAATGTCACAACCCACATGGTTGTGACGGCGGGCTGATATTCATACACGGTGTTTTCAAATTCGCGCTGCCCAAGCGCGTAATAAAAATTTGCGCCCATGCTCAGCCAGTACGGCTCGTCCAATGTGACAAATGAATTCAACGCGGGCAGGCGCGGGGCAAGCAGCGCGGCAATTAATACAATGTAAAGAAACGTTGTTTTCCGTTTGAACATAAAAAGATTATACCAAGCGCAATTTGACGCAAGGTAGTACAATCAAACGCGCAAAATCATCAATCGAAAATTTGGAATTAAGAATCGGAAATTATTATGGGTTTCTTTGCGGGATTACAAGACGAAAAATATGACAGGCAGTACAGCGACCGCGACCTGATAAAACGCATTAGCAAATTATTCCGCGCGCAGGCGGGCAGGCTGGCATTCTCTTCGCTGGTGATGCTCATCCTCGCCGCCATCGGCGCCGCGCTGCCCGTGCTGGTCAGCCGCATGGTGGACCTGCTGGGCGAGCGCCCCGAAGTGGAGGCAATCGCTTATGTGGGCATTGCGCTCACGCTGGTTGGGTTTGGATTGTGGGGATTGAACTGGCTGCGCCGCGCGCTGATTGTCCGCGCTGTGGGCGACGTGGTGCTGGATATGCGCGCGCGCGCGTTTCGCGCCGCCGCCGAGCATGACCTTTCTTTTTACGACCAGTTTTCTTCAGGCAGAATTGTTTCGCGCATCACGTCCGATACCAGCGACTTCGGGCAGTTGATTGTCATCATTACGGATGTTGTTTCGCAAATCATCCAAACCGTCATTCTCGGCGTTATTCTCTTCCGCACCGAGTGGCGGCTTTCGCTTTTGCTGCTGGCGTTTATGCCCGTCATCTTTTTGGTGGCGGCGGGGTTTCGCTCCCTTGCGCGCAAAGTGACCAAGCGCGGCATGAAAGCCATGTCGGATGTGAACGCGGCAATCAAGGAAACCATCAGCGGAATTTCGATTGCGAAAAATTTCAGGCAGGAAGAAAGCATCTTCAAATCATTTGATGAATCGAACCAACAGTCCTACAAGGTCAATATTCAACGCGGGTTTGTTCTCTCGCTGGTGTTTCCCACGCTTAACGCCATGTCGGGAATTTTTGTGGGTATATTAATTTACGCGGGCGGCATGTCCGCTGCGGCGGGCATGGTGAGCATCGGCGCGTGGTATCTGTTCATTATGAGCCTTGACCAGTTCTTCTTCCCCGTTTTGAATTTGACCTCATTTTGGGCGCAAATTCAGTCGGGCTTGTCCGCTGCGGAGCGCGTCTTTGCGCTGATTGACGCGGACCCCAACGTGGTGCAAACCGCCAGTCAGGATGTTCCGCGCTTGAAGGGTGAAATCAAATTTGAACATTTTTATTTTGGATACAAGGAAAAAGAACCCGTGCTGAAAGATTTTAACCTTGAAATTCGCGCGGGCGAAACGCTGGCGCTGGTGGGTCACACGGGCGCGGGCAAATCCTCCGTTGCCAAATTGATTGCGCGCTTTTACGAATTTCAGCAGGGACGTTTATTGATTGACGGGCGCGACATCCGCGCGTTTGATTTAAGTCAATACCGCAAACAGCTGGGCATTGTCTCGCAGGCGCCGTTTTTATTTTCAGGAACCGTGCTGGATAACATCCGCTACGCCGCGCCAAACGTGGCGGAAAGCGAAGCGCTTAAACTGGCAAAACAAATCGGCGATGGCGAATGGCTGGAAACGCTCCCCAAAGGCTTGCATACCGAAGTCGGCGAGCGCGGAAACAGACTTTCGATGGGGCAGCGTCAGCTGGTGGCGTTGATGCGCGTGCTGGCGCAAAACCCCGCCATCTTTATTTTGGATGAAGCCACCGCCAGCGTGGACCCGTTTACCGAGTGGCAAATTCAACAGGCGTTGAATTTAATTCTCAAAAACGCCACAAGCATTTTGATTGCCCATCGTTTATCCACCGTTAAAGCGGCGGATAGAATCGTGGTGATGCAAAAAGGCAGCATCATCGAGCAGGGAAATCACGAAGGGCTGCTCGCGCAAGGCGGGCATTACGCCGAGTTATACAACACATACTTCCGCCATCAAAGCTTGTCGTATGTGGAAAAGATAAAAGAAGTGGTGGAAAGTTAAATACCCAAAAAATTAATTTGGGGCGGGTTATGTTTTTTATTCCCTGAAAATTCTTGAATACGCTTCGGAAGTTTTCATCAACTCATCATGTGTTCCAATGGCGGCAATCGTTCCCTTGCGGAGGACGATGATTAAATCCGCCCAGCGGATTTGGCTCAGGCGGTGGGTAATGATGAAGGTGGTGCGTCCGCGCGCCGCGTTTGCAATTGCCCGTTGAATTTTATCCTCGGTGGCGGAATCAATCGCGGAGGTCGAATCATCCAGCACGAGAATGCGCGGGTCGGTGAGAAAAGCGCGCGCCAGCGCAATGCGCTGACGCTGCCCGCCCGAAAGGGTCACGCCGCGTTCGCCGACGACGGTGGCGTAGGTTTCATCAAAGTCGAGGATGAAGTCGTGGGCTTGCGCGGCAATTGAGGCGGCAATCACCTCCTCTTTGGTGGCGCCGGGTTTGCCAAAGGCAATGTTATCGTGAATGGAACGCGAGAACAGGAAAATATCCTGCTCGATGATGGAAATTTGCGAGCGCAGCGAAGCCAGATTCCATTCGCGCACGTCCACGCCATCCACCAATACTTGGCCGTGTGCGACGTCGTAAATGCGGTTGATGAGTTTGACGAGCGTGGTTTTGCCCGCGCCCGTCTGCCCGACAATGGCAACCGTTTGTCCGGGCTGCGCTTTGAAGGAAACATTGTGCAAAACCGGTTCGCCGTTTGGATAACTGAATGAGACATTACGAAACTCAACTTCGCCGCGAATGACGGCGGTGCGTCCCGCCGCGTTTTGGTCCAGTTTGGTTTCGCGGTTGATGAGCTCCAAAATGCGGCGCGCGCCGGAAAGTCCGGAGGAAATCATCGAATACGCCCAGTTGGAGGTAAAGGTGGGGAATTCGAGCAGGCGCAGCAGCCCAAAATAGGCAATGACCGCGCCGAGGTCAATGCTGCCCGCGCGAAAGAGAAACAGCGCGTGAACCAAACCGCCCGCATAAGAAAGCCCAAGCAGCAGCATGGCAATGTAACGCGCTTCAAGGTCGCCTTGTTTTACGAACATATCGCGCACGCGGCGCGCGTTGGTCGCAAAACGTTCCACTTCCGCGCCTTCTTGCGCCGCGCCTTTCATAATTTCCACGCCGTCAAGGGATTCGGAAAGGTGCGTGTTCATTACGCCGAACGTTTCGCGCACTTCATCGGTGACGGGCGAAAGAGTCTTAAGATAACGCGCCAGCGAAATAAAATAGGTAATGATAAAAATTGTTGGCGTAATCAACAGTGAAACGTGATAACGCGGCGCGGCAAAAAGCGGCATGACAAGAAACATAAATGAACCGACAACCAGATTAATGCCCGGGCTGAACATGTAGTTCACTTCGCGCACGTCGTTGGTGGCGCGCGCCATCGTATCGCCGACGGGCTGCAGGTTGTGAAAGGTCATGCTTTTGCCAAGCAGGGAAATATACAACTCGTCGCGGATGTCGCGTTCCATGCGCTGCGCCATCAGTTCCGCGCCAAAGTTGCGGCCAAGTTGCAGCACGCCGCGAATGATTTGCGAAATGCCAATGGTTAAAGCCAGCGGAAGCAAAACCGATGTATCGGGGTTGGGCTGTGTCATGGCGTTGAAGGCGTCGCCGGTTAAGACGGGAACATACGCCGCCAGCGCGGCATTGCCGACTGCGCCGATGATAACGATAATCACAATCCACCAATACGGGAGGGCGTGAGAGATGACCCAAGCCAGCGGCGTTGCGCGGTTATAGGTATGTTTGCGATTCAGGGAAAATTCTGCGGGGATGGAAAGGGAAGACATGCGTTCGATTGTACCAGAGGGGAAAAAGGCAAACCAACAGCGAATGTCCAATTTTGCGGGCTTTCTGCAAGTTTTCACCACAGAATATTCATGAAACAAGTTTCACCCTGAAGGATGAAAAAAGACCTGACGGGTTTCCGTAGTAAAACCCATCAAGTCTGTCATAAACCTTTTTTCATATCAGATTTTACGGATATTTCTCCGCGTTCGTTGTGTTCTCCGTTGTGAAAAACAATGATTTACATTCTAACCCGGAAACAATTTTTCAAACACTTCGGGGCAATACTTTTGAATCATCTCCGAAGAGATGCCGTTCTCCTTGCAAATTTCGGCGTACAAATCCACGCTGGGGCGGCGGATGCGTTTTTGCGTTTCCACATCCAAGCCCCACAAGCCAAAGCGTTGCGTCCAGCCGCGCTCCCATTCAAAGTTATCCACCAGCGACCAGTGAAAATATCCCTTCACCTGCCAGTTGAAATTCACCGCCCGCCACACTTGATGTAAATGCTGCGCCAAATAACGCGGGCGCATGTGGTCATCCGAATCTTCCACGCCGTTTTCAGTGATGATGATGGGCAGGTTCGGGTAGGTTCGTTCCACCCACTTAATCGAATCGAAAATTCCTGTGGGAATGTTGGCGATGAAATTCGTATCGCTCATATCCGCGCCTTTGGAATATCCGCTGTTGGAGAATAGCTCGCCCGGGCGCGTGATGTCAAACCAGACGGTATCCACCGAGTAATAGTTCAGCCCGAAGAAATCCTGCGCGTTTTTTGCCTCAGGGATGGCTTGATTGCCCACCGGAGATTTCATCACCCCCGTGGAAATCGCGGAGGGGAATCCCATATTCAAGCCGTTGTAGCGGATGTTTCTCATCAGCCTGTCCAGCGGCGACCACTTCCAACGCGGAATCATCGGGCGGTAGTGATGCGCGTACCCCACCCGCGCTTCCGGCTGCAATTCGTGAATGGCGCGGTACGCGGCGGCATGGGCTTTGAGCATGTTTCCCAGCACGCGCATTGAAAGTTTCAAATCATTTTTGCCGGGCGGAAAGCTGCCAAGCACATAGCCGCCGAGCGCGTACACATTCGGCTCGTTAATTGTCACCCACAAATTGACGTATTCTTTCAGCGCGTCCACCATCTTGCGGACATATTTTTCAAAAATGGGAATAATCGCGTCCGTTTCCCACGCGCCTTTTTCCATCACCCAAAGCGGGTCGGTGAAGTGATGCAAAGTCACCAGCGCGGTCATGCCGCGCTCGCGCAATCCGCGCAGCATGGCGCGATATTTTTCGATGGACTCTTCATCCCATGTATCGGGCGTGGGCTGCACGCGGCTCCACTCGATGGAAAAGCGGTGCGCGTTTTGACCGGTTTCAGCGGCGCGGTCAAAATCCTCGCGCCAGCGCCCGCCCCACCAATCGGCTGCCAGTCCGGATTTGTGAACGGTGTGACCCGACTCTTCCCACTGATACCAGTTATTGTTTGTGTTATTGCCCTCCACTTGATGAGACGCGGTGGCTGTTCCCCATAAAAACCCTTTTGGAAAGTGATAAGTTCCCTGCGGCATGTTGAGATTCCCTTTGTAAGGATTATGATTTTGCAAAACGTATTTTTTCTTCCGTTACAAAAACAAATGTTTCGGGAAGCCGGTTTTCCAGCGCCATGCTGGAAAACAAAATACATGCCTGAACAACACGCTCAAGTAATTTTTTACCGGTCATTTTCTTGCTCCTTGAACCATTATACAACATCGCTAAAAACCAAAAACCTCCAAAGTTTCGGAAAATGTAGCGCAAATCAGAGATTTGCGTTACAGGCTGCCCGAAAAAATCGGAAAGTGTAGCGCAAGTCTCCGACTTGCGATGTGCGATGCAAATCAAAGATTTGCGCTACAGGTTTCCCGGAGGCTGTTTTTACTTTAATCTCTTTCAAACGGCACGCCAAGCGCGGCGGGCGGGGATGCGCGCATGGCGCGTAATAATTTGGAGAAAATCTTGCGCGGAGCTTCGGGCATGGCGGCGAGAGTCCGCTCCACCCATTCCGCATTGCCGATATTAACAAAGAGCAGGGTGAGAATCATCAACGGGAAGGGCGCAACCTGCAAGACCTGTGAGGGAACTTGCGTCAAGACCGGCTGCAAGACCAAGCCCAGCCATTGCAGAAACGTAAAGAGGTACGCCCCAAACGCGCCGCGCAGCGGATTCCATCCCCCAAAGATGGTGATGGAAAGGGCAATCCAGCCGAAGCCATCCAAGCCGGAAATCGTTCCCATCCAACCGGCGCGGGTGGCGAGCGAAAACGCGGGACCCGCAAGACCGATGAATGCACCGCCGATGACGGTGTAAATGTAACGCATGAGATTGACGTTTGCGCCGCGAATGTATGCCGCCGCAGGTTTTTCGCCAATGCCTTGCAGCATGAGGCCCGGGCGGGTGCGGAAAATCCACACCCATGCGAGAAAGATGGCAATAAAACTGATGAAGGTCGTCAAGTCGTGGCGAAAGAAGACCTGACCCACAATGGGAATCTCGCCCAGCACGGGCAAGGGAAACGCCTGCAAGCGCGGACCGGGGACGCCCATGTACGGGCTGCCGAGAAAGTAGGCAAGGTCGCGGCAGGTGAGCGCAAGCACAAAACCCACAGCGACTTGCGAAAGATTTAAGGTGATGCTGGCAAAGGCGACAATCAACGCAACCAGCGCGCCGATGAGCATCCCCGCCAAAAATCCCAGCATGATGTTGTTTGTGTTATAGGCAACCGCAAACCCGCCCATTGCGGAAAGTAAAATTGTGCCGTTCATGGAAAGGTTGATAACGCCCGCGCGTTCCGAAATCGTTTCGCCAATGATGGCAAAGATGAGCGGCGAGGCGGAGGCAAGCACGCCCGCAAGACCAACGAGGAGGGTTTCTTGTGTCATGTTATGCCTTCTTTCCAAATTTTTGGCGCGCGCCCGAAGCAAGCAAAACGAACAAGACCAGCACGCCTTGCAGCACGCCTGAAAGCGAAGAGTCCAGCTTCATCACAATCGGAAGTTGAATACTGCCAATGTTAAGCGCGGCAAAGAAAAGCGCCACAGGCACAGCCCAAATGGCGTTGTAGTTGATGAGCATGGCAACCATGAGACCGAGATACCCATATCCGCTGGAAATGGAGGGAATTAAGCGATGATACACTGCCGCCACTTGCAGCGCGCCCGCCGCGCCCGCCAACGCGCCGCAGATGAGGAACGAATACATGGAATATTGCCAGGTGGGAATGCCCAGCAAATATGCGGCGCGGAAGTTTTTGCCAACCGCTTTCAAGCGCAGACCAAAATATGTGCCGGAGAGCATCAAGTACACAATCACAATTCCCGCCAGCGCAATGACCAGCGCCCAAGGGCTGATGCGGAATTCGCCCCATAATGGCAGCCAAAATTCTTCGGGGAAGGGAACCGTGCCGCTCATGGATGCGACTCCCGGACGTTTCCACGGACCGAAGATGAGGTAAATCGTCAACGCGGTGGAGACGAAGTTCAAGCCCAGCCCGCCGAAGATTTCATTCACCCCGCCGAAGACTTTGAGCAAGCCCGCCAGCGCCGCCCAAATTGCCCCGCCGACCATGCCGCTGAGAATCGCCAGCGTAATAATCCACGCGGGCGGCAAATCGCTTTCCAAAAAATAACGATACATCCATGTGGTGACGATGGCGCCAAGCACCACCTGACCTTCCACGCCAATGTTCCACAAGCCGGCAGAAAAGGTGACAAGCAAACCAGCCGTCACCAGCAGCAGCGGCACAAAGGCAACCAGCACTTCGGCAAATTTTCGCATTTCGCCAAACGAACCTTTGAACATATTTTTATACGCTTCCATTGGCGAAGCGCCGACCGAAATTAATATCAGCGATACAACGGCAAACGCCAGCAGCAGCGCGCCGAGTTGATATGCCGCATTCACCAAACGATTCTTAATCATGTTTGCCTTCCTTCTCCGCCCAGCCCTTGCCGCCAATCATCTGCCCGAGCTGTTCCACACTGGTTTTGTCTGCGTCCAACGGCTGCGAAACTTCGCCGCTAAAAAATACCAGAACGCGGTCGCTGTATTGCAGCAGTTCCTCCAAATCGGATGAGATGAAAATGATTGCCGCGCCTTGTTTGCAGCGTTCCTTCAACTTGCCCCAAATATAAATGACGGATTCAATATCCAACCCGCGCGTGGGATGTTCGAGCAGCACCAGCGAAAGCGGCGTTTGCAGCAAAGCAAGTTCCGCCCGCTGTTGATTTCCACCGGAAAGCGATTCCACCGTGCTTTCGGGCTTTCCGCGAATATTGAACGACGCGATTCTTTCTTCGGTCATTTTTTGTCCTGCAGCCCGGTCAATGAACACGCCTTTGGGTTCTTCCGCAAGAATGAAATGGTCGGTGAGGCTTAAACCCGGGATGAGGGCTTCTTCCAGCCGCGCGGCAGGCAAAAAGTTTACGCCGCTGCGTTTGAAGACGTGATACGACTTGCCCGTCAAATCTTTGTCTTTGAGTTTGATTTTTCCGCCCACCGGTCTTACCAGCCCGGCGCAGGCGCGGATGAACAATCCCTGCCCCGAACCTTCCATGCCTGCCAAGCCAATCACTTCGCCCGCGCGCGCTTGCAGATTGACGTTTTTGATTTTCAAGCGCGCATCTTCAATGGAAACATTCTGCATGGAAAAGACAACCTCATCGCCGCGCATGGATTGTCTTGCGCCGAGCGTAATCTCCTTGCCGAACATCATCTCCACCAGTTTGGATGTGACGTAAGGGGCTTTGGTTTCGCCGACCATTTCTCCGGCGCGCAGCGCCATCACCCGGCTGCAAAGGTGTTCCACGTCTTCAAGTTTGTGCGAAACGAAGATGATGGTCATGCCTTGTTCGGCAAGAATTTTGAGCGTGGCAAACAGTTTTATCTTTTGTGAAGCGCTGATGCCTGTGGTGGGTTCGTCCAAAATCAACACGCGCGCGCCAAGCCAAAGCAGGCGCATAATTTCGAGCTGTTGTCTTTCGCCAACGGTGAGCGCATCCACATAGTTATCGGGGTCAATGGAAAAGTCAAATTTTTCGGCGAGCCGTTTGAACTCGGCGGCAGCCGCTTTG
>DAOTZP010000195.1:0-6056 GCA_034434265.1 Anaerolineales bacterium
ACCATGGCTACAATATTTGGTAATTGGTGATTGGCAGGTTGGTTATTGGTAATTGGTAATTGGAGATTCTTGATTTCAGCGGACTTGCCTTCGGGTAAAACTTCGGCAAGAACTTGGTCAATTCCGACTTGTTTGGCAATCGCTTCGGCGGTCTTTTGGTTGTCGCCGGTAATCATGGCGACTTTCAAGCCCATTTTGTGCAGGTCTTCAATCGCTTCTTTGGATGTTTCTTTAATCGTATCCGCAACGGCAATCACGCCCGCAGCCTGCCCGTCAATCGCCACCAGCATGGCGGTCTTGGCTTCGGATTGCAGCCGCGCCACTTCGGATTCGAGCCCGCCGAGCGGGATGTTTCTTGCGGCGAACATTCTCGCGTTGCCGACCATCACGCGGCGCGACTCCACTTCGGCTTCCACGCCGTGTCCGGCTTCCGCTTTAAATCCGGCGGGTTCGGCGAGACTCAATCCGCGCGTGGTAGCTTCCGCCCAAATCGCCTCTCCCAGCGGATGTTCGCTGCCTTTCTCAACAGAAGCGGCAAGGCGCAACAATTCATCATTAGTAATTGGCAATTGGGGATTGGTGATGATGTCTGTCACAGCGGGCTGACCTTTGGTAATCGTTCCCGTTTTGTCAAGAACCACCACGTTAACCTTGCCCGCGCGCTCCAGCGCTTCGCTGTTTCTAAACAGCACGCCGATTTCCGCGCCTTTGCCCGTGCCGACCATCACAGCCGTCGGCGTGGCGAGTCCCATCGCGCAGGGGCAGGCAATCACCAGCACGGCGACCATGTTGATTAAGGCGCGGGTGAAGTTGTCCACGTCCGCATTGATGGGAAGCGGGGGACCAAAGAAGTACCAGCCCGCAAAGGTCAGCGCGGCGATGACAATTACAATGGGGACGAAGACTGCGGAAACCTGGTCCGCCAGTTTTTGAATCGGCGCTTTGCTGCCTTGCGCCTCTTCCACCAGTTTGATGATTTGAGCCAGCGCGGTTTCTTTGCCGACCTTCGTGGCTTCAAACTTCAACATGCCGAGTTTGTTCAAGGTCGCGCCGATGACCGCGTCGCCGGGCTTTTTCTCCACCGGCAGCGATTCGCCCGTCAGCATGGATTCGTCAATCGCGCTGCGTCCTTCGACCACGACTCCATCTACGGGGATTTTTTCGCCGGGCTTGACGAGGACCACGTCGCCCACGCGCACGTCATCTACGGGGACTTCGCTCTCCACCCCGTCGCGAATCACGCGGGCGGTCTTTGCGCGCAATCCCATCAATTTCTTAATCGCTTCGGAGGTGCGTCCTTTGGCGCGGGCTTCGAGATACTTGCCGAGTTTAATCAGCGTGATAATCACCGCGGCGGTTTCGTAATAGACGTGTCCCATCAGCCAGCCGAAGGTAATCGGCAGGGAGTAGAAAAACGCGGCGGACGAGCCCATTGCAATCAGCACGTCCATATTCGCGGATTTGTTCCGCAGCGCTTTGTACGCGCCGACGTAATACTGCCAGCCGACGTAAAACTGCACGGGCAGAGCCAGCGCCAGCATCAGCCAGTTGAACCACGGCTTCGCGTCGCGCATTCCCGCCATCGTTGTTTCCGCGTAGAAGAAGGACGGGAGCAGGTTGAAGTCCTTGCTCATGGAAAGCGCGAACAGCGGGACGGTGAAGACCAGCCCGATGATAAGCAGCCGCCATTGTTCGTTGATTTCGCGCTCGCGGGCTTTTGCCTCCGCGTCTTCCGCTTCGCCGCCCAGTTCCAGCGCTTCAAACCCGGCGGACGCCACCGCGCGGCGCAACTCCGCCTGCGTGACGATGGTGGGGATGTACTTCACCCGCGCTTTTTCGGCGGCGAAGGTCACCTGCGCTTCCAGCACGCCTTCGAGACTCGCTAAGGTTTTTTCAAGGCGGCGCGCGTCGTTGTCATCGGAAAGGCGCTTGATGATTAAATCCGCCTCGCCGGTGGCGACCCCGTAGCCCGCGCGATTCACCCGCGCGATGACCTCCTCCAAGCCGAGTTTTGCCGGGTCAAAGTCCAGCGTCGCCCGCTCGGAGGAAAGATTCACCACCGCGTTTTGCACGCCGTCGAGTTTTTTAAGGTTACGCTCAACGGTTGCCACGCAGTTCGCGCAGGTCATTCCTGTTATCGGTAAAGTTAATTGTTTGGTCATGGGGTAAATGGAGATTGGTAAATGGTAAATGGTAATTACTACTTACCATTTACCATTTACTACAGGGTAATCAACCCCTCGGCGGGATAGTTAATCTCCGCCAGCAGCGCCTTGATTTTCTCCTCTGTGGCGGGCGCATCGAAAGTGATGGTGACCTTCTTGCTGTCAATCTCCGCCTTCACGGATTGTACGCCTTGCAGTTCGGACACTTCGGTTTCGATGGTCTTCGTGCAATGTCCGCAGGAAATGGCGGGAACGGAATAAGTAACGGTAGTCATGGTTTTTTCTCCTTAAGAAAATGTGTTATTTGACAATTAACTCGCCAATCATCCCAGCCTCTTTGTGACCGGGAACCGAGCAGATGATTTGATATGTGCCGGGTTGAGTCGGCGTAAAGCGCAGCACGCTTGTTTCTCCGGCGGCGGTGGAAGTGTGCAAGTCGAACTCTTGGTGTCCGGCGGACATTTCATGACTGTCCATTGCGCCTTCCGTCGAAACGTCTTTTACCGGAATGGTCTCGATGACAAAGTCATGCTCCACCGAGCCCTTGTTCACCAGCGTAATTTCCACCGGCGTTCCGGCGGTCACGGTGATGGGGTTCGGGTCGAAAGAAAACTCATTGACCGTGACGGTAATCGCCGTTGTCTCCTCTGCGTTGCCGCCGCACGCCGCAAGCACAAGCGAGAGGGCAAGGACGATTGCAAACAGAATATTTTTCTTCACTTGAATTATCTCCTTTGGCTCAAAAACATTAAAAACCGCAAATACGATAAAACATACGCGCCTGCATAACTATACAATCGGTTAAACCTTCGTGGACATCTCAAACACTTCGGTAATCTCCTTCAACACGCGCTCGCGCTCCTTTTTGTCGCTGCCTTGAATGGCGGTGATGACGCACGAGTTCAAGTGGTCTTCCAAAATTTTCGAGCTCACTTTGTTCAGCGCGGCTTCGATGGCTTGTATCTGGCGGATGACGTCAATACAGTAGGCGTCCTCCTCCACCATGCGAATCACTCCGCGCAGGTGACCTTCCACGGTTTTCAGGCGTTTCAGCACATTTTGATTTTCCATTATTCCTCTTTTTCATCCCCTCCCCTATGGGGGGGGGTAAAGTTATGATACCTATTTTGCGTTTTTGTGTCAAGGAAAAAAATCACTTTGAAATATGACATTTGGAGTTCTGCAGCGGCAAAATGTTGATTCAGATTTTTGGCGCGTAAGGATAAATAAAGCAGAATCCCTGATGTTTCTCGGTTAAAATCACTCCATGAAAATTTCTATTAACGATTTAAGGAAAATCGTTGTATTTGAAAATGCCACCGACAAAGACCTTGACTTGATTTTGAAAAACAGCATTACGCGCTCTGTGGAGGAAGGCGGGTATTTTTTCTTTCAAGGCGATGCGGCGGAATATCTCTACGTTCTTATAAGCGGACAAGTCAAACTCATGCAGTCCAATCCCAACGGGCAGCAGGTGAATCTGCGGACAATTTATCCTTGGCAGATGTTTGGCGCGCTGGGTGTTGTCCGAGAAGGCGCAATGTATCCCGCCACCGCGCAAACGCTCGAAGATAGCTCGGCGCTTGCCATCCAAAGTAAATTTCTGCACGAAATGGTAAAAACGCGTCCGTATCTTGCTTTCGACTTGATGCGCTTGATGACATCCTACATTCAGGAAATGCAATCGCGTTACCGCGAGCTTGCCACCGAACGTGTAGAGCAACGGGCTGCCAACGCGCTCATCCGCCTTGCGGGGCAATCGGGAATCAAGCTGGATAAAAAGAATGGCATTGAACTTTCTTTCTCACGGCAGGATGTTGCGGAGATGACCGGGACAACGCTTTATACTGTGAGCCGCCTGTTCAGCGAATGGGAGCGCGCCGGAATTATCAAAACCGGCAGGGGAAAAATCCGCATCCTCAAACCGCATGACCTGGTGCGGATTGCCGACGGGCTGGAAAAATAAAGTTTCTTATTTGCGCCAGCGCAAAGACAACGCGGGGGGAAAGCGATATTCTACGCTCACCATGAGCGAGCAAATCAAACTTTCTGAAATTCGCGTGTTGGATGTTTTGACACTGCCAAACGCCGCGCGGTTTTTTCTCAACTGGAAAACCGCCTGCGTGGGCTGCGGCTTTGCGCGTTTTTGCACGCTTGAAGATGTGACGCAAATCTATCACTTTGACGCGCAAAGATTTACAGAAGAAGTTTGTTCCTTGTTCGCCCAACCCAACCAAAGGAGTACAGAATGAAAACGTTTTTCAAAATTTTTGTTATTGCCATGTGTACGGCAACTTTTATTGCGGCTTGCGGCGCTTCACAGGCTGACCCAAACAAAACCTACACCGAAGCCGAAACCACCGCCGCGTTTGAAAAAGGCGCGTGCGGAACTTGTCACAGCATTCCCGGCATTCCCAACGCGGTTGGTGTGATTGCTCCCAGCCTTGCGGAGATGAGCAAACTGGCAGAAAGCCACATCGCCAGCGCAAGTTATTCCGGCTCGGCGAAAAGCGCGGAAGAATACATCCGCGAATCGATTCTCGACCCCAACGTATTCGTTGCTCCGGAATGTCCCACCGGTCCATGCGCAGCCAATGTGATGCCCGCCTCCTTAAAAGACACGCTCACATCGGATGAAGTAAACGCAATAGTGAAATATTTGAGCGGATTGCCCGCAGGCGCATACGGCGCGTCTGCCGCGCCCGCCGCCCAAGAACCCGCCACTGGCGCGGATATTGTCCTTGACCCCGCCGACCTGCCCGTCCCGTTGCCCGAAGCCCGCGAACCGCAAGTGGTCCGCGTGGATTTGGAAGCCATCGAAGTCGAAGGTCAACTCGCTGACGGCACAACCTTTACCTATTGGACATTCAACGGCGCAGTCCCCGGACCGTTTGTGCGCGTGCGCGTTGGCGATACCATTGAAGTCCACATGAAGAACAACACATCCAGCACTATGAATCACTCGGTGGATTTTCACGCAGTCACCGGACCCGGCGGCGGCGCGGCTGTCACCCAAACAGAAGCTGGCAAAGAAACCGTCTTCACTGCCAAGGTCATCAACCCGGGGTTGTTCGTCTATCACTGCGCCACGCCGATGGTTGCCCATCACATCGCCAACGGCATGTATGGATTAATTCTTGTCGAACCCGAAGGCGGCTTGCCCAAAGTGGACCGCGAGTTTTATGTCATGCAGGGCGATATTTACACCACTGGCGCATTTGGCGACCACGGCAAGCAAACCACCGACATCACCAAACTGCTCAACGAAGACCCCGAATATATTGTCTTCAACGGCGCAGTTGGCGCGCTGACCGACCAAAAACCGCTCAAAGCCAAAGTAGGCGAAACCGTGCGCATCTTCTTCGGCGTAGGCGGACCTAACCTCACCTCGTCCTTCCATGTCATCGGCGAAATTTTTGACCGCGTGTACGACCAAGCCTCACTCACCGCCGCGCCTCTCACAGACGTGCAAACCACCCTTGTCCCCCCCGGCGGCGCAACGATGGTCGAATTCAAGATTGATGTTCCCGGGCGTTTTATCCTTGTTGACCATGCGCTCTCACGCTTGCAGCGCGGCTTGGCAGGATACTTGATTGTTGAAGGAGATGAAAACCCCGACATTTTCAACGGCACAGCCGTCCCCGGCAGCGGACACTAAAAAAATCATCCCCTCTTCCAGCAGAACGGAGGAGGGGATTTTTTCCATTTATAATCACAGAATGAAAACCACCGCGCGTTTTTTTTCTCCCCTCATTTTGATTCTTTTTTTTCTATCTTCCTGCTCGCCTCAACCTCCCACCCCCGACCTGAGCGAGCAAATCAACCAAATTGTCGCCGCGACTTTGATTGCCCTCCCCAAAGACACCCCGCAGCCGACGTACACTCCCTACC
>DAOTZP010000196.1:0-9446 GCA_034434265.1 Anaerolineales bacterium
CCCGCACGTTCAACCTGCCGCCTGTAACTTGTAACGTATAACTTGTAACGTGTAACGTGCAACTCTCTCAAAAGCAGGTACCCCGTCAATGATTCGCCCTTTCCCCCTCTTTCGCTAAAATCAAGCCGTGAAGACCTCACGCGCCGACATGATGGATTCAAGATACACGGTAAGAGATACAAGGTACGAGGTACAAGGCACACGATACCCGTAACTCGTATCTTGTAACCCGTATCCTGTAACCCGTATCTTGCAACCCGTATCCTGTAACCCGTATCTTGTAACTTGTACCCTGACACTGGAACGCCTCTATGTCTCAACACAAAATAACCGACAACCTCGACGTTCTGCTGAACGTCTTGCCAGCCAGCCTCAAACACGCGGTTGAAAAAATCAACAACAGCGACAAACTGCTCGAAATCGTCGTGGACCTCGGACGAGTCCCACCGCGCGCTTTGTCGAAGGCGAAGTGACCCTGCTGGAAAAAGAAATCACCCGCGCCGATATTGACCACATCGTCGAGCGCATCGGCGACTTCGACGCGGACAACCGCGCCGGCATGGAACGCACCCTGCACCGCATCTCCGCCATCCGCAACCGGCGCGGAGTCATCGTCGGCTTAACCTGCCGCGTCGGACGCGCCGTCTATGGCACGGTGGACATCATTCAAGACATCATCGAATCGGGCAAGTCCGTGCTGATACTCGGTCGCCCGGGCGTGGGCAAAACCACCCTGCTGCGCGAAGCCGCGCGCATCCTCGCCGAAAAGAAACGCGTCGTCATCGTGGATACCTCCAACGAAATCGGCGGCGACGGCGACGTGCCGCATCCCGCCGTGGGCAAGGCGCGGCGTATGCAAGTCCGCGAACCCATGCTGCAACACGAAGTGATGATTGAAGCCGTCGAGAATCACAACCCCGAAGTCATCGTCATTGACGAAATCGGGCGCGAGCTCGAAGCCCTTGCCGCGCGCACCATCGCCGAACGCGGCGTGCAACTCATCGGCACCGCGCACGGGCAAACTCTTGACAACCTGCTGCTCAACCCCACGCTTTCCGACCTCGTCGGCGGCATCGAAGCGGTGACTCTCTCCGATGAAGAAGCGCGGCGGCGCGGCACGCAAAAAACCGTTTTGGAAAGACGCGCCCCGCCCGCCTTCGACGTGCTGATTGAAATTCAACATCGCCAGCGTTTCGCCATTCACCTCGACATCATGTCCGCGGTGGATTCTCTCCTGCGCGACGTCCCCATTCCGCCGGAGATTCGCACCATTGACGAAAGCGGCGAAATCAAGATAGAAAAAGCCGCGGCGGCGAAGCCTGCCCTCAGAGCGGATTCGCGTCCCGCGCCGCGCCGCGGACTCGACTCGACCCGCGAGCCTGCCGCCCGACCCGAAGCCAATCAGCGCCCCGAGCCGTTGACTCAGCCCGTCGCCGCCGCGTTCGCAACCGTCGGCGCAAAGTTGCAGACCACGCGCGTCTATCCCTACGGCGTCGCGCGCAACCGCCTCATGCAAGCCGCCAAACGCATCGGAGTCCCCGCCGTGGTGGTGACCGACGTGAACGAAGCCGACGTGCTGGTGACTCTCCGCGCCTACTATCGCAACCGCGAGCATACCGTCATCGAAGCCGAACATCGCGGCATGCCCATTTACGTTCTGCGCGCCAACACCGTCGCCCAAATTGAGCAATTCCTCGGCGACCTGTATAACCTCGCCGAGCGCCAAGCCCCGCGCGACAACATGGAAGACATCCGCGAACAGACCCAGCGAGCCATCCAAGCCGTCCTCAACGGCGAAAGGTGGGTGGACCTGCCCCCCGGTCCCTCCATTGTGCGGAGATTGCAGCACGAACTTGCGCGCAATGCCGAACTGATTTCCCATTCTTACGGCAAAGAACCAAGAAGGCATGTGAGAATATTTAGGGAGTAGAGAATAGAGAATAGAGAGTAGCGCTGCTGCTCTCTATTTTTTATGTTACCATTTACGCCAATCATCCAATCTCTAATCATCTAGTCATCTAATCTCTAATCATCTAACCTCTAATCTCCCATGTTCATTACTTTGGAAGGTCCCGAAGGCTCCGGCAAAACATCCCACATTCCGCATCTTGTCGCCTATCTGCGCGAGCGGGGATATACCGTCTTCCCCACGCGCGAGCCGGGCGGCACGCTCATCAGCGAGCAAATCCGCGATATTTTGCACGACATGAAAAACGCGGAGATGCACCCGCGCACAGAGACGCTGCTTTACCAAGCCGCGCGCGCCCAAATTGTGGAGCAGGTCATCAAGCCGCGCCTTGCCTGCGGCGAGATTGTCATTTCAGACCGGTATTACGATTCCACCATCGCGTATCAGGGCTACGGACGCCGGCAGAATTTGGACGAAGTCCGCGCGCTGGTGCAATACGCCACCGGCGGGCTGACCCCCGGCCTGACCGTTTTGCTCGACCTCGACGTGGAGGAAGGTCTGCGCCGCAAGAAAAACGACAACGAGTGGAATCGCATGGACGCGCTGACTCTCGACTTCCACAAGCGGGTCCGCGCCGGATATTTGGAAATGGCGCGCCAGGAGCCTCATCGCTGGCGGGTGGTGGACGCCGCGCAGGCATGGGAGCAAGTGCAAGCCGACTTAAAGCGCGTCATCCTTGCAAGTCTAAAACAGGCATAAATCCGCAATTCCATTAAATTGAATCACCGATATAATCCATGGCATCCTTAAACGAAAAGGCTGGCTATGGAATATCAATTTACTATTTCTCTCATTCCGCTGATTTTTGGAACGCTGGCGCCAGCTTTTCTTGCGCTTTATATTTGGCACAACCGTCGAGCCGAAAGCGCCGCCGTGCTTGCCGCCATGATGATGATGCTTGCATTATGGAGCGCGGCGTATGTGATGGAACTCGCCTCCGCCACACTTGAAACCAAAGCCTTTTGGAATAACATCACATTTATTTTTATTGCGTTCACGCCGCTTGCCTGGTTATTTTTTGCAGTGGAATACACGGGCAAACGTCAAGCATGGCTGCCAAAAAACCGCCTGCGGTTGATTATGCTCATTCCCATTTCAACCATCATCGTTATCTTTTCGCCTTTGCGCGTTCCGCTTTTTTGGGTCACGCAGGAACTGGTGCGCGAAGGCGAGTTTCTTTTAATTCGCGGTGAAAACGGCTGGTGGTATTGGTATGTGCATGCCATCTATTCGTACATTTGTCTGCTTGCAGGCTTCATTCTTCTCATTCGCGCGCTGCTGAAATGGCCCCGCCAATATCGCTGGCAGATGATTTGGACTCTGCTTGCCGTCCTCGTCCCGTGGATTGCAAACATCATTACCATTTTCAAACTGCTGCCCATTTACATTTACCTGACGCCCTTCGCGTTTTCCGTCACCGGTCTGGGTTTAACCTTCGCCGTTGTGCGCCACCGCATGTTGGACCTTGTGCCAATCGCCCGCGAGGTGGTCATTGAAGGCATGGACGACGGCGTGATAATGCTTGACGCGCTCAACCGCGTGGTGGACATCAACCCCGCCGCGATAAGTTTGCTCAACTTGAATGAAGAATCCGTCGGGCGCGACTACGGGCAGGTCTTATCTTCCTTCCCCGAACTGGTCGAAAAATATAAAATCCTCGCGCCCTACAAAGACGAAGCGCGCATCGGGCAAAACGGCTCGCGCCGCTGGCTCGAATTCAAACGCACGCCGCTGACCGATAAAAAAGGAAACCCGCTCGGCAGCATCATCGTTGTTCGTGATATTACGCAACTCAAAAACACGCAGGAAATTTTACAGGATGCGCGCGACGCAGCCGAAGCCGCCAACCGCGCCAAATCCGCTTTTCTTGCCAGCATGAGCCACGAAATCCGCACGCCGATGAACGCGGTAATGGGCATGAGCGGATTGCTGCTCGATACATCACTAACCGAAGAGCAGCGTGAGTTTGCCGAAACGATTCGTTCCAGCAGCGATTCCCTGCTCGCCATCATCAACGAAATTTTGGACTTTTCCAAAATCGAAGCGGGACGGCTCGAACTGGAAAACCAGCCCTTTGACCTGCGCGAGTGCATCGAAAGCGCGTTTGACTTAATCACCACCCAAGCCAGCCAAAAAGGACTTGAACTCGCCTACATGATTGACCCGCAAACGCCCGAAGCCATCTACGGCGATGTCACCCGCTTGCGCCAAATCCTTGTCAATTTATTAAGCAACGCGGTCAAATTTACCGAGCATGGCGAAATTGTCATGGAAGTTCACAAGCAGGGTTATCTTTTGCACATCTTCGTCCGGGATACCGGCATCGGCATTCCCGCCGACCGCATGGACAGGCTCTTTCAATCCTTCTCGCAGGTGGATTCTTCCACCACGCGCAAATACGGCGGCACGGGCTTGGGCTTGGTCATCAGCAAACGCCTTGCGGAGATGATGGGCGGGACGATGTGGGCGGAAAGCGAAGGCACACCGGGCAAAGGCTGTGTGTTCCACTTCACCATCGCAGCCGAATCCGCTCCGCCTGTTTCCAAAAAACGCATCAGCGGCGATACGCTTCCGCAGTTGAACGGCAAGCGCGTTTTGATTGTGGATGATAACGCCACCAACCGCCGCATCCTCGCACTGCAATTAAAAACATGGGGAATGACCTGCGCCGAAACCGCGTCCCCGCTTGAAGCGTTGGAATGGATAAAACGCGGCGATACATTCCACACCGCCATTTTGGATTTTCAAATGCCTGAAATGGACGGCGCGCAACTCGCCGAAGAGATTCGCAAATTTCACAGCGCGGATGATATGCCCCTCATCCTGCTGACTTCGCTCAGCGCGCACGATTTATCCACCCGCGACTTTGCCGTCATGCTCACCAAGCCAATCAAACCCGCCAACTTGTTCAACGCCATCATCAGCGTGCTTGCGCGCGACAGCGTTGTCATTCCGGCGCGGGAAGCGCAGCGGCTGGAATTTGACGCAGACCTCGGCAAACGCCTGCCCCTGCGAATTTTGCTCGCGGAAGACAACATGGTCAACCAAAAACTTGCCGTGCGCATGCTTGCCCGCATGGGATACCGCGCCGATATTTCCGCAAATGGAATCGAAGCCATTGACGCGCTGCGCATCGGAAATTACGATTTGATATTGATGGACGTGCAAATGCCGGAAATGGACGGTATGCAAGCCACCCGCGCCATTCGCGCACAGTTCCCCGCCGCGCAGCAGCCTTTCATCGTCGCCATGACCGCCAATGCCATGCAGGGCGACCGCGAGGAATGCCTTGCCGCCGGTATGGACGATTACATCAGCAAGCCGATTGACGTGAAAGAACTTCACCGCGTATTGGAAACCTGCGGCAGACAAAAACAATAGATTCCCGCGCGCCGCCTTCACAAACTGCATATCCGCGAATACAATCGCACCCTATGAACATCACTCCCCCATTTGATGAAGCAGGAAAAATTTACCAAAAAACCCGCATGGCGCACTGGGATAAAGTCGCGCAAAAACGCGACACATGGAAAGGCATGGGGCGCTGGTATCACATGCGGTTGAATGAAATTTACAAATTTCTCGTTCACCCAAATCAGCGCGTGTTGGAAATCGGCTGCGGCATGGGAAATTTGCTTGCCCAGTTGCAGCCTTCGCGCGGCGTGGGCGTGGATTTTTCCGCCGAAATGCTTGCCCGCGCGCGCAAGCGTCACCCCGAATTTGAATATCACCAGCTCGACGCGCACGACCTTTCTTCGCTCGAAGGCAAGTTCGATATCATCATCCTCTCCGACACAATCAATGACCTGTGGGATGTGCAGCGCGTCCTCGAACAATTAAAAAAATTCTGCGAGCCGCACACGCGCGTCATCCTGAATTTTTACAGCCACCTCTGGCAGATTCCGCTGAACATCGCGCAAGCGCTCAACCTCGCCGCGCCAATGCAATCGCAAAACTGGCTGACCCCCGAAGACACCAAAAACATGCTTCACCTTGCGGGCTTTGAAGCCATCCGCGACTGGCAGGAGATTTTATTTCCGCTGCCGCTGGGCGGGTTTGCCAACCGTTACCTTGTCAAAGTATCGCCCTTCAAAGCGTTGGCGCTTTCCAATTTTGTCATTGCGCGCCCCGCCCCGCAGCCAATGAAAAACCAGCCAAGCGTATCCGTGGTGATTGCCGCGCGCAATGAGGCGGGCAACATCAAATCCATTTTTGAGCGCGTGCCAAAGATGGGCAGCAAAACCGAAATCGTTTTTGTGGAAGGTCATTCAAAAGACAACACATACGAAACGATTGAAAAAGAGATGAAACTGCACCCCGGCATTCCCAGCCAGCTATATCGGCAAACGGGAATTGGAAAAGCCGACGCGATTCGACTCGGCTTCGAGAAAGCCTCCTGCGACATCCTGATGATTCTCGACGCGGATTTAACCGTCCCGCCCGAAGATTTGCCGCGCTTTTACGAAGCGATTGTTTCGGGCAAGGGCGAGTTCATCAACGGCGTGCGGCTGGTGTACCCCATGGAAAAAGAAGCCATGCGCACGCTGAACTTCATTGGCAACAAATTTTTCAGTCTGGCGTTCTCGTGGCTGCTTGGTCAGCCAATTAAAGACACCCTGTGCGGCACAAAAGTGTTGCGCAAAAAGGATTATCAGGAAATCGCCGCCAACCGTTCCTACTTTGGCGACTTTGACCCCTTTGGCGATTTTGACTTAATCTTTGGCGCGGCAAAGCTCAACCGCAAAATTATTGACCTGCCCATCCGCTACCGCGAGCGCACCTACGGCGAGACAAACATCTCGCGCTGGAAGCACGGATTTTTGCTGATGCGCATGGTGGCGTTTGCGGCAAGAAGAATCAAATTTGTGTGAAAATCAAAACTCCGGGTTTTTGAAAAACTTGGAGTTTTTGTTACGGGCAAATAAAATCCCGCGCGCGATACACCCGCGTTTCATTTTCTTTTTGAACAATCACAAACCATGTTTTGTTTTCGTTATCCATTGCAACCGTCACATCAGACGCATGTGGAAAAAACAAAATCTCATCTTCCACAGGCAGCACAACGCGGTTGTTAAAACCGCCGACCATTTCAAACACCACGCGATTTTCATCGGATTTTTTGTAGCCAAACGCATCGGTGAATGTCTCGCCTTCGCCAGCCCAATAAAAACGCGGATACAACGCCCTGCCTTGCAGGAGGTTCAAATCTTTTTCGGCAACCGCCCGGTTGAAACATGCCGCATCCACGCCGGATGAACGCAGCGCCGCTTCCACATCCATGCGCGGGTAGCGTCTGGGGAAGACCTGCTCCACGCCCCACAAGGAATATCCTATACCAAAGAATAACAAGGTTAGGGAAAGATAGGTTTGCCGGTTCGCGGGCGTGTGAATCGCCGCAAAGGAAAATTCGTTTTGGGCATACCAGTCGGAAACCTGTTGTTTCGTTTTATTCAACGCGCACAACACCAAGCTGAGCAGGGCAAGCAGCCCAATCATGTAATACATATACGCGGACCAATCCATCGCCAGCATAAAGCGCTGACCGGAAAGCAGCGCAATGGATGTCCACAAATTGTAGGCGAGGTTGACGCCCAGCGGCAGCAGCCCCAGCCAGCCAAGCCTTTGCCATGCCAGCGCAATTCCCAGCCCGTATAGAAAGACGTAAAAGGCAAGCAGCAGACTTTGGGGTAAATTCAATTCGCCGCGCCAATGCTGCCAAAAAGCGCGGGTGGGTTTAAGCAGCTCGCCCGCCGATTCAAGGTCATACCGCAGCGGAAAGAGCAGCACGTTGTTAATGTTGTGATTGAGAAACGCGCTAAAAATTTCCCTGCCCACTTTTTGCGGCGCGGCGGAAAACGCCTGCCTGCCAATTTGCATCATGCGGGCGTTGTAATCCGCATTGGATTCGCCGGGCAGTTGGGTAATATCCGCCATTTCGCCAGTCACGCGGGTATAACGCAGGGCAAGGTTGGCGGTTTGCGAAGCGGGGTTGTCAAACAGCAGTTGACCGGTCATCCGCCAGTTGCGCGCAAACCAGGGAGCAACCATGAGGGCAATGACCAAAACCGCCAGCGCCGCGCTTTTTGCCATTTGAAAAAATTCGCGGGGGCGGGAAAGCAGCGCGAGAAAAATCAAAACGGGCAAAGCCACCGCCGCCTGCGTGCGAATCAAAATTCCCACGCCGAGCATTCCGCCCATCAGAAACCCCTCAAAAAAAGGAAAGCCTTTTTTCACCCAACGAAAGCCGACAAGCAAAAAAAGAATCAACGTCATGGCGGTTGGAATTTCAGAAAGATATAATTTTGAATAACTTAAGTTGCCGGTGAACGGCGCGGCAATGTTTGAAGTGACATCACGCAGCATGGCAAGCAGGGCAATGGAAACGCCAATCGGTCTGCCCAAAAATTCCTTGCCAAACAGATATAACAGCACGGGGAAAAACGCGAGCAGCAGGGTTTGCAGAACAATCACGCTTTCGTAATTTTGACCGGCAATAACATGCATGAATACCAGCATGACAATATACAGCGGACGCTGCGGAATGATGTTTTCACCATACCCAAATCCAATCATCACCGATTGGGCGTAACCGTCGTAAATTTGCGCGTCGTTGAAGGGATAGATTTCAAAATTCGGCGCGCGGGGGGGTAACGCCGCCGAGCTGGGAATGACGGGCTGGCTGAGCCACAGCAACGCGGCAAGCGACCACACCGCCAGACTGATGTACGCATCCAATCTTTTTGCGGGGGGAAATTTCGTCTCAAACAACAGCGTGGCAAGCATCAGCAAACTTGCCAGTAGAATCTGCCATTCCAGCAGAGCCACCGCGGGAATGCCGCGCGACCAATCGCCTTTGTAGCCGGGAACGACCCCCCAGCCGGTGAGGTAAACAAGCAGGCTTGCAAGCCCAAACACGCCAAGCACAATGGTTAATTTAAAAAGCAGTTCTTTTTTGCCCCCGCGCCGGATGAGAAACAGCGGAAAGAGATGAATAAGAATCGCTTCAAAAGAAATGAGCGCGAATAAATCCATCAGCGGATTGAGGCGCGCAACGTATGCGCCATAAGGAAATGCGCCGCCCGCTTGCAGCAGCATGACAAGAAAAAAAACGGCAAGGCGAACCGAAAGAAGAACAAGCGCGGAGAGAAACATTAAGTCGCGTTTGGTTTCGGCAAAGGAAAACAGGCGGCGAGTCCACGCCCAATTCAGCCATGCGGAAAAGCCCGCAAACGCAAAAAAGGCAAGACAGGAGAAAAGAATCGCGCTCATCAAAATCCGCTGCGCGGACCAGCCCTCGGCGGGCAGGGAGAGAAATTCAATCAGCGCGGCGGCGGCGTGAATCATCCACAATGCAAACAAGACCGCGAATTGTTTATGCTGCTCAATCTTCATGGGACAATGTTTTTAAGAAAAGGAATTTTTTGCAGAACAAAGGTCAAGGCAAAAGAAAGCGCAAAACCAATCACGGCAAGCAGGG
>DAOTZP010000197.1:0-5988 GCA_034434265.1 Anaerolineales bacterium
ATCCCCAAAGACTTCAAATTTCAACTTCTTCCACCCGATTGGGAACGCTTTGCCCCATTGATGGAAAACTCCATCCGCCGCGTGCCAGCCATTGAAACTGCGGAAGTAAAAATGTTATTGAATGGTCCCGAAGGCTTCACGCCGGACGGCGAATTTTTGCTCGGACCAACTTCGGTGAAAGGCTTTTGGGTGGCTTGCGCGTTCTGCGCGCACGGGCTTGCAGGCGCGGGCGGCATTGGCAAAGTGATGGCGGAATGGATTATTGACGGCAACCCCGAATGGGATGTCTGGCGGTTAGACGTGCGCCGCTTTGGACCAAACTACAACAATCTCGATTATGTCGCCGCGCGCACGCTCGAAACCTATACACAGTATTATGACATTCATTACCCCGGCGAAGAAAGAATGTCGCGCCGCAATGTGCGCCTTTCGCCCACTTACTTCCGCCTGCGCGACTTGGGCTGCCACTTCGGCGAGAAAATGGGCTGGGAACGCCCCAACTGGTTTAGAAAATATGAAGAACTCGCCACGCACGGTCACGAACCGCGCGGCTGGATGCGCCACAATTGGAGCCGCGCCATCGGTCACGAACATTTGATGACACGCGAAAACGCGGGCTTGTTCGATGAAACATCCTTCAACAAGTTTGAAGTAAAAGGACCCGGCGCGTTAAAGTTTTTGAATTATGTGTGCGCCAATCAAATTGACGTTCCCGTCGGCACAATCGTTTACACACAGGCGCTCAACAAACGCGGCGGCATCGAATGTGATTTCACCGTCACCCGCCTTGCCGAAGATAAATTCTTCATCGTCACCGGCACGGCATTCGGTCAGCATGATATGTCGTGGCTTTCGCTGCAAATGCCGGAAGACGGCAGCGTAACGATTGAAGATGTCAGCTCCAATTATGCGTGCATCGGCATGTGGGGACCCAAAGCGCGGAAGATTTTGGAAAAAGTCACCAGCGAAGACGTAAGCAACGCGGGCTTCCCCTACATGACCGCGAAACGAATCAACGTGGGAGACGTGCCGGCGCTGGCATGCCGCGTCACCTACGTTGGCGAACTCGGCTGGGAATTTTACTGCCCGATGGAATACGGTCTGCGGCTGTGGGATACGCTGTGGGAAGCAGGCGCCCCCGAAGGCATGGTGGCAGGCGGATACAAAGCCATCGACTCGCTCCGCCTTGAAAAAGCCTACCGCTATTGGAGCGGAGAAATTTCGCCCGATTACACACCCTACGAAGCAGGCTTGGGGTTCGCCGTCAAACTGGATAAAGGCGACTTCATCGGCAGAGACGCGCTCATCAAGCAAAAGGCGGAGGGGGTGAAGAAAAAACTCTGCACATTAACTCTGGCGGATGACCGCACCGTCGTCATGGGGAAGGAACCCATCCGCGCGGGAGAACAGCTGGTCGGCTGGGTTGCCAGCGGCGGGTTTGGGTATTCGGTCAAAAAATCCATCGCGTATGCGTACCTTCCTTTGGAATATGCAAAAGAAGGAACAAAGCTCAACGTGGAATGTTTTGGCGAGCAGGTTGGCGCGGAAGTGGTTCAAACCGTGCTATGGGACGCAAAGAACGAACGAATTAAGGCGTGAAATTGGTAAGTGGTAATTAATGAGTTGCCACTTACTCAAACAAAGCATAAAGGAGAAAACTAACAATGACCCTGGCAATTGATAAAGCCATTGCAAAAGTTCCGTTTCTTGCCGATTCAAAAAACCTCAAACGCAACGCGCTCAGCGGCGGAATCACCAACCTCAACTTCAAAGTTGAAGCGGATGGAAAAGCCTATGTAATTCGCCTTGCGGGCGCAAACACCGAACTGCTCGGAATCAAACGCGATGTGGAACATGTGGCAAACCGGGTGGCGGGTGAATTGGGCATCGCGCCCGAAGTCATGTACTTCATTGAACCCGAAGGATACATCGTCACCAGCTTTATCAACGGCAGGCAAATCCCGCGTGATGAAATCGTCCAGCCCGACTATCTGGCACAGGTCGCCAAAAAAATCCGCCTGTTTCACCGCCGCGCACCCAAATTAAAAGCGGAGTTTAACGTCTTCAAACGCATCGAAATGCTGACAAAAGTTTCCAAAGAAAAGGGCGCAAAATTTCCAAGCGATTGGGATTTTATTATGCAAAAAATGAACGAAGCCCGAAAAGCGCTGGAAAAAGACCCCTACATTCCAACTCCCTGCCATAATGACTTGCTTAACCTAAACTGGCTGCAAGAAAATGTCGCGGGCGACTTGGGCGAACTGCGCCTGCTGGATTGGGAATACGCCGGCATGGGAGATATTTTCTTTGACCTCGGAAACTTCTCGCACCATCATCGTTTGAACGAAGAACAAGTAAACCGGTTTTTGTTTGAATATTTTGGCGAAGTGACCGATAAACTCTACGCCCGCCTGCGGTTGATGTGGCCCATGTCCGAATTGCATGAAGCCATGTGGGGCACCACACAAACCGTCATTTCCACGCTGGAAGAAGATTTTCAAGGATACGCGCACCTGTGGTTTGGACGCTTCCGCCTGCACGTCACCGACTACCGCTGGGAAAAGTGGTTAAAGGATGTGGCGAAGAAAAAATAAAATAAATAATGAAGGATTAAAAACAATTCATCCTTCAAAATTCATCCCTTTCTTGAAAAGTTCACCTGCCTACAAAAAAACAAAACCCATAAAGGAGTAAAAATGTCCATCGTAAACGCAAAAGAAATTATGATTCCAGCCGCAAAGGAAGGCTGGGCTGTGGGCGCGTTCAATGTCACCGACCTGCTGCAATTTGAAGCGGTGATTGACGCGGCAATCGAAAAGAAAGCGCCAGTCATTGTGCAGACTTCGGTCAAACCTTCCCAGTTTTTGGGAACAAATGTGATGGTGGCAATTTATCGCGCGCTGGCTGAATCCGCCCCCGTACCCGTCTGCCTGCACCTCGACCACTGCACCGAGATTGAGTATTGCAAAAAGTGCGCGGATGCGGGCTACACCAACATCATGATTGACGCCTCAAAACAACCCTATGAAGAAAACATCCGCCAGACCAAAGAAGTAGTGGACTATTGCCACAAGGTTGGCAACATCTCGGTGGAAGGCGAGCTGGGAACCGTAGGCGGCGTGGAAGACCAGATTAAAGTCGCTGAAGATGAAGCGCAACTGGCAAACCCCCAGCAATCCGTCGAGTTTGTTGAACGCACCGGCGTGGATATTTTTGCGCCCGCCATCGGCACCGCGCATGGCGTGTATAAAACCAAAAACCCCAAGGTGGATTTTGAGCGCATGGCAACCATTCACAAAATGTTGAACGGCAATGGAATTAAGACGCCGCTGGTTGTGCATGGCGGAACAGGCTTGCCCGATGACTACATCGTCAAACTGCGCGAAGCGGGCGGCGCAAAATTTAACGTCTCCACCGAGTTAAAGCACACGCTGATTGACGCAAAGTGGGAATACATCAACGCCCACCGCGACGAGTACGACCCCGGTAAACTGGACAAATTTGTCCGCGACGCGACACGCAAGGCTGTCATGCACTGGATGGACAAACTCGGTTGCAACGGCAAGGCGTAAGAATGACAATAGACCGCAGACAACGAACTTTTTGTTATAGTACGGCTGGCGGTCAAAGCATAAATTTTACAACCATATTAAGGAGTTAAAATGACTAAAAATATCGAAGACTATTACGCCCCGTGGGTGAAGGGCATTCCGATGTACATTTCGGAACATATCGAACTCGCGTGGCGTCACCCGGAACTGCACCGCATGATGTCCAACGAAAATCCGCTGCCGCCTTCGCAAAAAGTTTTGGACGCGATGATTAAATATGCCAAAATGGCAAACCGCTACCCGGACCAGGGTTTGGTGGTTCGCAGCAAAATCGCCGAAATCAACGGGGTTGCGGGTCCGCAAAACGTGATGATAGGCAACGGTTCAAGCGAAGTGTACGATAACATCTTCCGCATGTTCATCGTCCCCGGCGACGAAGTGATTCAACACACGCCCTGCTTCGGCATTTACGGTCTGCGCGGAAAATTGCTCGGCGCAAAAATGGTGGATGTGCCGATGATTTACAAAGACAATTTGCTGCACTTCGACCCCGATGGGCTGATGAAAGCCGTCACCGACAAGACCAAAATTATTGTCATCCCCAACCCAAACAACCCCAGCGGCAACTTTATGGACCCGCAGTACTTTGAGCCGTTTGCCAAGTTGGGCATTCCGCTTGTCATTGACGAAGCGTATATTGAATACGCGGGCTTGGGCATGTCTCAGGTGGAATTGACCAAGAAATACAAAAACGTGCTTATCACCCGCACGCTCTCCAAGGCGTATGGTCTTGCCGGGATGCGCTTCGGCTATGCCATCGGACATGAGGATGTCATCAAGCAAATCTCCGGCTCGCTGCTGCCGTGGAACGTAGGCACAATTCCCTTGTGGGCGGCGCTTGCCGCGTTTGAAGATACGGAAGGGCTGGCGGAACGCGTCAAATTTAACAATGATGCGGTCGCTTACATTTCTGAATCATTGAGCGTCATTCCCGGGTTGGTGATATTCCCCTCGAAAGCCAACTACATTCTCTTCGACTGCGGCGCCACCGGCAAGACAGGCAAGGAAGTCATCGCGTATGCCGAGACCAAAGGAATCATCCTGCGCGGCGAGAGCAAAAAGTACGGCAGCGACGGCTGGTTCCGCGTCACCATCGGCACAAAAGAAGAAAATGAGCTGTTTGTGAACACCGTGCTTGAGTTCTTCGGCGTGAAGAAATAAAAACCTGTCAGGTCTTGATTAAGAGGAAACCATGTCCAAAATTAAAGCAGCCTTATTCGACCAGGACGGCGTGATTATTGACACCGAGCGCGACGGTCACCGCGTGTCGTTCAATATGACCTTCAAGGAATTCGGCTTTACCGATGAGTGGAGCGTGGAGTATTACCACGAACTGCTCCAAATTGCGGGCGGAAAAGAACGCATGAAGCACCACTGGAAAACAAAGGGCTTCTCCAAGCCGCTGACCGAAGAGGAGATTGACGCGCTGGTCAAAGAAATGCACAAGCGCAAGACCGCGCTGTTTGTGGAGTTAATTGAAAGCGGCGCGCTGCCTCTGCGTCCCGGAATTCACCGCTTTATGAAAGAATTGATGGATGCGGGAATCAAAATTGGCGTATGCACCACCTCCAACGAGCAGGCGGCAAAAGCCATTACCGAAAAAATTCTTTCCGACATCAAGTTTGATATTGTCCTCGCGGGCGACGTGGTTAAGAACAAAAAGCCCGACCCCGAAATTTATAACCTTGCGCTGGAAAAACTTGGGTTGAAACCTGAAGAAGCCTTTGTGGTAGAAGATTCAAAAAACGGCGTAACGGCAGCCAAAGCGGCGGGACTGAAGACCATTGTCACCTTTAACGGATACACCGAGAAAGAGGATATTGAAGCGGCTGATATCATCGCTTCTTGCTTGGGCGACCCGGACGGGGAAAAAGCCGTCCTGCGCAAAGGTGAAATAAAAGATTTTGACGGCATTATCCACGCCAAACAGTTGATAGAGTTGTTTGGATAGCAGCGCTCCATAAACGAAAGCCCAGTTAGCACGCGCCGGTCAAGGCTCATCCTGAAAAATGCGGGGTGAGCCTTCTTTTCTTAATTAACCCAAATTGCTACCCTTGCTTAATTTTTACCGCAGAGGCGCGGAGGACACGGAGAAATTCATTAAAAACTCTGCGCCCTTTGCGACTCGGCGGCTCAAAACAGGCAAAATCCTTCTTCTCTTTTGAAGGTGGCAACTTGCGTTAATTAACACGAACTCGGGATAAGAATTTTTCTTAACGCAGAGGCGCAGAGCTCGCGGAGAAAAACATAACAAAAAAGGACTCTGCGCCCTCCGCGTCTGGCGGTGAAAATTATATTTTCGCCATCCCGAACTGACGTTAATTAAAAAACTCCACCAATGTCCCGCCAAAATTATAGTTTTCAAACACTTGATTAA
>DAOTZP010000198.1:0-8064 GCA_034434265.1 Anaerolineales bacterium
CGGTATTGTTCAATGACCGCGCGAACCGCCGGGTTGTTTTCATCCAGTTTCAAATAGGAAACGAGCCTTTTGGATTCCACGTCGTAATTGTTCAGCAGGTCTTCATACCGCGCTGTGAGGACGTTTTTTTCATTCATCCACTTTTCCCAAATGCGGACGTATTCCATCATAAAGTCGGCGCTTTTTTCAAAGTTGGATAAGTGTGAAAAGGCGTTGGGGCGTCCTTTGCTCAATGCCCGCTGACCAAACTCGTATGCCGAAAGCATCGCGTCGCGCGGGTCGCGGTAAATGTAGGTGATGCGTAAAAGACCGAGCGCGGAGAGCAGGCGCGAGGCGAAGGAAGGTCCCGCGTGGGCTTTAATCACAAACGTATTGCCAAGCAGCGAAGGAATCATCACCATGCCGAGCCTTCTTGCGGAAAGCACGCCAATATTGCAGTTCACTTCGGTGAGGATTTTTTGCAGCCGATATTTTTCGCGGATGTCGCGCGCGTCGGCGCAGCCTGTGGTTTTCATCAAGTCGTGAATAAGGTTATAGTGCCAGCCCGAACCCGCGCGCGGCATTCCAACAGAAAGAACAATCATGAATTTTCCTTAAGCAATGAATTCGCAGAAAGCCCCGCCAGCACGCCTGTAACCAGCCAAAGATTTGGTGTGGCAAGTGAATCCTGCGTGAAATTATAAAAGGTGATTGCAAACCACGCAAATACCCCTGCGGTTGCGGCGAAACGTTTCCATTTTGTTTTGCGAAGCAGAAGCGCAAGCATATCTCCCAGAAGATAAAATTGAAACGCAAGATACAGCGTAAAACCAATTAAGCCGGTTTCTGAAAGAAGCCGCGCGTAAATATTCTTGGGGTTGGGGTACAGTTTATTTTCGGGGTTGAGTTGTTTTGCAATTTCCGGCACGTTGGTCAATGACCAGTTTGGCAGGTTTTCGTAAATATAAAATCCGCTTGCGCCAAAACCCACGCCGGTCCACGGGCGGTCTTCAAAAATTTCCAATGCGGCTGCCGTGTATGCGCCGCGCGCGCCCGCGCGAATATCCACCATGTATTCGCTTAAGGTTTCCGCGTCAATTTGCCAAAGGCGGCTGATGTATTTTCTTTGGGAGAGGAAAAGGAACGCGCCCGCGAGGATTGCCGCGGCGAGCAGAATCATGCCAATCCGCAGAATTAAATCCCCCATGCGCGCGCGGAATCCACCCGCGAACCATTGCCACATGGCGGACATGACATCCCGCCCGAGCTGAAGAAATGTCAAGCCGCCAGCCGCAATGGTAACGAGCAGCCCCCCGCGTGAAAAAGTCGCCAGTAGCACGCCAATGGACAAGACAAGCAAAATCGGTTCGAGCCATTTGAATTTGGTGGCGCGGTAATTTGTTAAGACTGCGGCAAACAGCCACGGAAAGAAAACTGTCGCCAATTGACCCGCCAGCCATGCGGGTTCATACGCCATGCCGGAAATTCTGTTGGAGCGAATCAGCTCGCGCATGGAAAAAGCCCGCTGCCAGTGCGTGACCATTTCTTTTTCCAGAAACCCCATAAACGTAATTTGCTGTAACGCGCTCCACGCGATGTTGAGAGACAAGCCCGCAAACAGCCAGGTGAGCGTGAATCTTAAATCGGCTTCGTCTTTGTTCATCCACATGGCGGCGACGAAAAAACTCAGCCCGATGAACACGGTCAGCAGGGCGCGGATTGCCCGCCCGAAGTAGAGTTGTCCGCGCAGGGGAATGGGGGCGAGAATCGCGCCGAGCGCGGTAGCAGTGAAGAGGAAGAGAATCAACATCCCCAGCGGAATCAACGCGCCCGACCAGTTGAGTTTGATGTTTCCGCGCAGCCATTGAATCAACAAAAGCGGAATCAAAACCGCAAGCGGATACAACGCCAGCGGGCGGACGTAGGTCGTTTCGCCCAAAAATGGAAACCAGCGAAAACTGGTGACGGGGATGAAGAGCATCGCCGCCGCCCAGAGGATTTGAGATGTTTGTTTGAAGTTGAAAATTTTCATGGGGCGCAGATGAAATCTGAATATGTGGTTTTTTTCAGTCATTCAGTCTGTCATTTCGACAAGCCGCAAAGCGGCGGGGAGAAATTTTTTTTACACATGGGGCAAGATTTCTCGCTCGCGCTCGAAATGACACAAGGCATTATTTCCGATAAAGTTTGTTTCCTTCAAAAAAATTTATTTTTTGATTCATGATGTCTTCTTTGCGCTGAAAAAAATCCGCGTTTTTTTGCATTTTTCAGCGTCCCGTTTTGGGTTTTATAAACAGTACCATAAACACTGCTAATGTTAAAAATCCCAGCGAGCCTGCAAGCAAATACGCGCTGAGCGGAATGCTTCTTTCTTTCGGCAAGCCTTGCGCCTGTGTGAGCTCCACTTTGACAAATGAATTGATGTTGCCTGTTGAAATTTCGGCTTGCGTTTTTTGCACAAACGCATTTGCCCAAGCGGATGCCATTCTTTCGGCGGTTTGCGGGTCTTGATGGTCGGCGTAGAAATGCCAGCCTGCTTCGGCGGGTTGGCTGAGGTGAAGGACATCTCCGCGCAGTTCCTCATTGGTGAGCGCGGAGAGCGGGGATACCTGACTTATCACTTCATCAGACCAAGCCAGTTCTTCCATTTTGCGCGCTTCGCGTTCAAGGTAATAAAAATGCTGGCGGTCAGTTTCGGCGGGCAGGGCTTCTTCGAGGTTGAAATCTACATTGACGGTGGCTTTTGCGCGATACGGCGGCGGAGCAATGAAGTAGAAAGCCGCGCCAATCAACGCGCCGAGCAGCGCGCCCGCAATCCAAAACCGCCATGCTTTGAGCAAGCGGATAACATCTTCCAACGCAGGGGGGGAAAAAATAAATTGCATACTCTCTGCTCTCTATTCTCTAATTTTTTATCCGCCATTTCCACAGCGGACCGATGATTTTCCTTAAGTAAAATTTTGCCACGATGAGAGAGAAAAAACTGCCGCCGTCACGGTAGTGGACTTTGAGCATTTCCTTCCATCCGCGCTCGTCGTTGACGTTGGTTTTGCTTTGGGTGTGGATTCTAAAATTTGCCCATGTTTCGCCCGCAATGTATTTCAACGGCGCAAGTTTGGCAATGCGTGTCCACAGGTCATAATCCATTGCAAAATAAAACGAGTCATCCAGCGGGGAGACTTTGCGCCAGTATTCCGCGCGGAAGAACATGGTCTGCTGCGGAATGTGGACATATCCGCGCCGAAGTTTGCGATAATCGGTTTGCGCGGCGGGGAATTTGCCAATGACCCTGCCTGTTTCGTCAATGTAATTGCAGTCGCTGTACACGAGGGCGGCATCAGGGTTTTCGGTCAAATATTTGACGGCGGATGAAACCGCGCCCGCGTTGTAAGTGTCATCCGAGTTGAGCCATGCGAGAATATCGCCTGTTGCGCGGTTGAAACCTTTATTAATTGCATCGGTTTGACCTTTGTCTTTTTCGCTCACCCAGCCAGCCAGTTTGCTTTCGTATTTCTTAATCACATCCACGCTGCCGTCTGTTGAGCCGCCGTCCATGATGATGTATTCGATGCGCTGGTAATCTTGATTGAGGACGGATTGAATCGTCGCTTCAAGAAAACGCGCTTGGTTGAAAGAAGGGGTGATGATGGAAACAAGCGGGGGCATAAAGTGATTGGTGATTGGTGATTGGTAAATCGTAATTACCAATTACCAGTTACTAATTACTACTCACCACCCTCCATCTTCATAGAATAAACAAAACACATCTTCCGTTATTTGACGGATTTTTTTGATTTCCGCTTCAGTCAGGCGTTTTTTCCAGTTGTCCACGTTGGCGCGGCTGTCCAGTTTGACGGAGTGGACTTTTTTCTTCGAGAGTTCGGTCGGGTTTTCGGAACTGCTGGAATTGAGAATCGTCTCGCGGACTGAATCGGTAAACTCCAAGCCAAGCGATTCGTACAGCGCTTTGTAGCCCGCTTCGGGGTTGAGGGATAAATCTTCATGGCGGATAATTTTGAAGTTGGGGTGCAAACTTCGCATGGAGTTCACAGCGCGGTAAATCATCCGCCAGAGCAATGCGGCTTGGGCAATGATGTCATCTTGCGGGCAGGCTTGCATTGCGGCGCGTTCACTTTCCAAATGGTCGCGCATCAGCAGCGGTTGATTGAGTAGATTCTGAAAATCAAAATTCCAGTTCAAGCGTTTGAGACTGCTGGCAAACGCGGCGGGATGCCGCACGGTGATGACGACTTGGCAGTTTAATTTTTGCGCGAACCACGGCGCGGAGAAAACCGCAAACGGGTCTTTGAGCAGCGCGCGTTGACCTTTGATTTTGCCCAGCGCAAAAATTGCAAAATCGCGCCCCATTCTTAAAACGTCTTTGCGCGAGCGAAGCGACTTAATCTCATCGAACAAAAAATATTTGTAATTCAACAAGTCTTCAAACGCGGGGAGAAATTGCGCTTCGTTTTCAGGCGTGATGTATTGATACCAGTGCGGCACGTCCGCGCGATACACGCCGCGCCGATGCGTGACATTGAGCGGTTCGCTGATGTAGGCAACTTGCGGACTGGCGGCAAGCATTCTGCCAACCCATGTTGTTCCGCTGCGGTGCGCGCCGGTGACGAGGATGGGAGACTCTTTCATTTTGGCGAAATGGCGCGGATGGATTCCAAGCCGTAATATTCCGCGGCGCATTGATTGACCCAATGCGTGGCGTAGGTGTCGAGCTCTTTTGTGCGGTACACGCCGTCAAATTGATAGACGGTCAGATTAGTTTGCCCTTCGGCTTTAAGTTTCCAAATGAACGCGTCGCGCTCGTCCCATGCTTGGGCGCGGGCGCGGTATTCTGGCAGCAGGTTATATGCGTTGACCACAGCGCGAAGCGGATAGACGACGCCCGTCGCAAACAACATTGCCATTAATGCCCATTGCAGCACGGGGCGCGAAAGAAGTTTGGAAAATAAAACGCCCATCAACGCGCCGTCAATCATCAAGCCAAGAGTCATCGCCAGCCGCGCATAAAAACGCACGCGCTCCACCGGGTAGCCTTGTCCCAGCACGCTGGGGGAGAAGCTTGCCACAATCAGGATGTATGAAATAACCATGATTGCCGCAGCCAGCCAAAGCAGGCGTTGTTTTTGAATTTTGGAAAGTTCAACCGGTTGATATATGCTCATCAACAGCGCGGGGACAAGCAGGGTAAGCGCGGAAGGCAGCGGCAGTTCGAGGATTGTTTTTTGGATGAAGATTAGCCCATAAAAAAACGAATCGTAAATCAGTTCCGTCAGGCTGGGCGGGCTGTCTCCCAGTCGGCGCGAATTTGCAGGCGAAACCGCCATGACCGTCAGCGAAAGCAGGGCGCCAAACAGCGTCCACGCCAGCAGATGAGTCATGCGGCGGCGGGTTGGCTCGCTTCCCCAGCGGCGGACGGCAAACAGCGCAAGCGCAAGCAGGGTAATCATTACTGCCACCGTTGGCTCGGAAAACCCTCCCACCACAAAGGCGGAAATGAACCCGATGAAATAATCAACAAACGCAAAGTCATGTTTTGCGGCAAGGTTGGACTTGCGCAGCAGATAAGCGGCAAGCAGCGTTCCATACACCACCGGCGCAAAATGCGTTGTCATGGAAGAACGCCAATACACAATTTGATACAAATTTGGCGCTTGCAAGAGCGTAAAGAAAGCAATCGAAAGCGCCAAAAATGCGGTCATGCCGTTTGACCAATTTGCTTTGAGTTGTTTTTTTAATTCATTCATTCCCCACAACAGCCCAGCCACCCACAACAGGATGTGAAAAACAGGCAGGTAGGGAATGGATTTGATTCCGCCCAAAAATTCCGAAATGCCAACCAGCCAAATGTTTGAATAGCGGTTTCCGCCAAAGCCTTGTATGTAGCGCAAATACAGCCCGTTGAACGGGTCGCGGAATAACACGGCGTTGCAATAGTCATCCGCCATGTAGCGGGTGAACCAGCCTTGATAGGAATACACAAGCATCAACAGAAAAAACACTCCGCTGCCAAGCCAAAGAAGAACTTGCAGCGCGTTGTCTTTTTTTAACCAATCACGAAATTTCATTCAAAACTCCAAATTCATTACGGACGCAAGTCGTAAATGATGTAGCCTTTGTCCGCTGCAACAATGGGATACTGCGCCAGCCGCTCCTTCAATAACGGCTGCTTTTCCAGCGCGTCAAAATTGGTGACAATGAAGTAGTCGCGCTTTGCGGTGACTTCCGCAAACATCCGCTCAAACTCGAATTGCGCGCCGCGATTTTGATGATAGTAAAAATCGCCTTCTTGATACCATGCACGGATGGGACGCCAGCCCCAATATTCCAGCCGCGCCCCGTAATCTTCCACCAGACCGGCAAGCCGCGCGTTTTCTTCCACCCGCTGGCTGATTTCGCGCCATCGCGCCGGTTCGGCGCGGAAGTCTTGCGACTTCATTTCCGCGCGGATTTGCCAGAGGATGAGGAACAACCCGCCCAGCAAAATGGGGGTGGTGAAAAATTTGCCGCGCGGGTAAAGGTCGCTTTCAGTCAAAGCCGCGGTGAAAAAGTCAAACAGCGGCGCAAGCGAAAGGGCGAGAATCGGCACGAGGGGCAGGCTGTAATAGTCATGCGTTGAGATGTGGTAATTGAAATATAACCCAAAGATGAAGTAGCCGAGCCATAATCCCAAAAGGAAACGAAAGGCGGCGGTTGCGCGCGCAAAGTATAAACCAAAGAGCGCGGCGGCAACGAGCGCCCCTCCCGCCACAAGGTTTAACATCCCCGCCCAGCCGAAGTAATACGCCGGGCTGAGAAAAAGCGCGGGCATGAAACGCCCGCCAAACTGTTGACCGAGATAGCCAGACAGCAGCCCGTAAATGACATACGCGCCGCCGGGCGCAATTCCCAGCGCGCTCATCACATACAATTGTGGGCGGCGCAAGGTTTGCAAAAGCGGTTCGCGCCCCAATGCGGCTGCCAGCCCTCCGGCGATAATGAAAAACGCGGCAACGAATTTTATGTAAATGGCAAAGCCGCCCAGCAAGCCCGCTATTACGGCGTATTTGTATCGCTGCGGTTCGCTTGCCCAGCGAAAGACAGCCCACCAAAACATGACGATGAGCGCGGTCATTAACGGGTCAGGTTGAAAGCTGCGGCTGGCGAAAACTCCGTAAGGCAGAAAAAGATAAACAGCAGTGGAAAGCAGCGCGGCGGCAGGGGAGGCGAGCTCGCTTGCGAGGAGAAAAAGAAAAACGGCGGCAATCACCCAAAAGAGGGAGGAGTAAATTCGCGCAATCCAAAATTGTTCGCCGGTGAAGCGGTAGGTGAGCGAAACCACGCGCTCTAAAAATTCCGGCTCAATGGCGGCGACCATTTTCCATTGATTGACGGCATAAGCGCGCAGTTCGGCGGGCGCGCTTTCAAGGTTTTGGTAATACATGCCGCGCGCTTTTTGCAGCGAAAGAATTTGGCGTGTGGGGTGAAAATCCAGCGGGGGGTCGGTTAAATCATACAAGCGGATTCCCAAACCGAGCGCGAGCAGCGCAATCAGCGCGGCGAGTTGTTTCATGCGGGTCATCATAAAAATTAATTGTAATCGTAATTTGCGGCTGCCTGTCAATTTTGAAAAGCGGTGAAAATCAAAACGCCATTGCAATAGACAATGAACCTTACATCCGCTAAAATTAAGGCGCGTATTCCGCGAATGAGAGAATTTCCATGACAAACGATGAAATCATTGCCGCCGCTATTCGCCTAATCAAATCTGGAAAGAAAGAAGCCGCGCGTTCCATTTTGGACCCGTTTTTGCTTCAAAACCCCAACCACATTCCCGGCTGGATTTGGAAAGCCGAGACGTTTCCCAGTTTTGATGAAAAAATCAAAGTGCTGGAAGACTGCCTGAAATACAACCCCGGCAACCAGCAAGTGACTCAAGCCCTGAACGCTTTAAGGACCCGCGCGGGCATTGCCCAGCCGCCTGCCAAACCCGCGCCGCCCAAAGTTTCCCCGTTTGCGCTTGATGAAAATGCCGCCGCGCCGCCAAAGGCTTCGCCATTTGTGACGGACGCGCCGTCTTCTTCCGCGCCC
>DAOTZP010000199.1:0-1579 GCA_034434265.1 Anaerolineales bacterium
CAAATCGGATTATTTATTGACCATGACCGAGCGCGTGGATTTGCCCGGTTTTGAAGAATCGCTCCGCAAAGAAATTTTGCCCGCGCTGGATAAAAATCCGCTGGCAAGGGAGGAGGGGCAGGCGCAATCGCGGCATTTGAATCTCAGCGGGTATCAATGTCAGTGGGAAGACCCCAACCGCGAGCGGAATGCGATTGAGGCGTTGTTTTACACCGTTGCGGAGTTATGCGGCTGGGCTGCGCCGAATCTGCCCGCCCGATGCGAAAAGCTGGAAGGGAGGCGGCAAAAAATCAGCACGGAAGAACTTTCCGCGCGGTTTGGGTCGCTGGATAATTTCCTCGAAAAAGAAAAAGTCTTTTCCTATGTATTTCCATACGGCGGGTCGGTCAACTACACCAGCGGAATTGGGTAAGGCTTGACGCTGGACAACCCGTCTTTTGGGCGTACAATGTATTACCTTGTGAATATTTGGAGGCATATCCCATGCGAGATTTAACCAACGAAATTCTTGAACTGATTCGCCGCACTTCATCCAGCCTTCCGCCGGATGTGGAAAAGCGGCTGCGCGAAGCGGTGGAAAAAGAAGCGCCCGGCTCGGCGGCGCGCGGCGCGCTGGAAACCATATTGAAAAATGTGGAACTTTCGCGCGCGCAATCCACGCCGATTTGTCAGGATACCGGCACGCCGATTTTTTATGTGCATTACCCGGTGGGCTGGTCCACGCGGAAGTTGAAGGAGCAAATTCGCAATGCAATGGCGGAGGCGACCAAAAGGTCTTTCATGCGCCCAAATGCAGTGGACGCGATTTACGACAAAAACACCGGCAACAATTTGGGCGGCGACGATTTTCCCTATGTTCATTTTGAAGAAAGCGAAGGCGATGAACTCGTCATCGAGTTGATGCTTAAGGGCGGCGGCTGCGAAAACGTGGGACGTCAATATTCGCTGCCCGATAACACGCTCGGCGCCGGGCGCGATTTGGCTGGCGTGCGCAAAGTGGTGTTGGACGCGGTGCAAAAAGCGCAAGGGCAGGGCTGCGCGCCGGGTATCCTCGGCGTTGCCATCGGCGGAGACCGCGGCTCGTCTTACATCAAATCAAAAGAAGTGTTGTTCAGCGAAATGGGAATGCGCAACGCCGACCCAAAACTGGCGGAATTGGAAGAACGCCTGACCAGCGAAGCCAACGAAATGGGAATCGGTCCAATGGGCTTTGGCGGCAAAACCACCGTGCTGGATACAAAGATTGTCGGTCTCAGCCGTTTGCCCGCTTCGTACTTTGTTTCGGTTTCTTACATGTGCTGGGCATACCGCCGCCGCAAGATGACGGTGAAGGGCGATGAAGTGATTTACGATTAATCTTCAATCTTCAACTCTAATCTCCAATCTCTAATCTCTAATCTCCAATCTCTATTGTTTGTAATTGGTGATTGGTAATTGGAGATTGGTAATTGGTAATTGGAGATTGGTAATTAGAGATTGATAACTACCATTTACTATTTACTATTTACTATTTACCAATTACCAATCTCTACTCTCTACTCTCTATTCTCCATCACCAGCTCGCTCAACAGCCCCGCCA
>DAOTZP010000200.1:0-8080 GCA_034434265.1 Anaerolineales bacterium
CCAACACGCCGTTCCAGCCAAGCACATTTACGCCGACATTTACCAATGTTCCAACCATCACTCCTACGTTCACGCCGTCGCTTACGCCCACCGAAACACCCACGCAGCCGTTCACCATTACGCCTTCCCCAACCTTGACAAATACGCCCATTACGCCAACGCTGACTCCTACGCCATCAGAAACACCCATCCCAATCACGCCATCGCCTACGGCTTTTGGCGGCGGATAAAACCATGAATGATATTCTTCCTTTTCTAAAATCCATGATGTCTGTTTCAGGCTTATCGGGGTTTGAAGCCCCGATAGCCGATTTAATTGCCAAGCAGTGGACTCCGCTGACAGATGAAGTCACCCGCAGCCGACTCGGCTCGGTTCACGGATTCAAACGCGGAAACAGCGCGGCAAAGCCCCGACCTTCGGTCTTAATCTCCACCCACATGGACGCCATCGGGCTGATGGTTTCGCGCGTGGAGAACGGCTTTTTGCATGTCACCAACATCGGCGGCGTGGACCCGCGCGTGCTGCCCGGCACGCCTGTCACCATCCACGCGACCAAAGTCAAAGAGGATTTATACGGCGTGATGGTCATGCCGCCTGCCAATCTTTTGCCCGAAGGCAAAGGCAGCGGAGTCATCGGGCTGCCGTACTTGCTGGTGGAAACAGGACTCACTCCGCCCGAAGTGGAAAAACGCGTTCACGTCGGAGACCGAATCTCGTTTGCCACAGAACCCATCCAACTGGGCGAAGGTCTCATCAGCGGACATTCCATTGATAACCGCGCATCAGTTGCGGCGCTGACGGTTTGCCTTGAAGCGTTGAAGAGCAAATCGCACGGCTGGGATGTGTGGGCGGTGGCAACGGTGCAGGAGGAAGTTTCTATGGCGGGCGCGATGACCTCGCCGTTTGAAATTCGCCCGACGATTGCCGTTGCGGTGGATGTTACGTTTGGCACAGGTCCCGGCGCGAGCGGGTATGAGACCTTTCCGCTGGGCAAGGGCTTGACGATTGGACTCGGTCCAACCATTCATCCTTTCCTTGCCAAACGTATGAACGAAGTGGCAAAGCAAATGGAAATTCCCGTGAAGGATGAGCCAATGCCCGAACATTCGGCAACGGACGGCGATTATTTGCAACTGGTCGCGGAGGGAATTCCAACGGTGGTGTTGAGCATTCCAGAGCGATACATGCACACGCCTGTGGAAGTGGTGGCGTTGAAAGATATTCAACGCGCGGGGCGTCTGCTGGCGGAATTTGTTGCCTCGCTGGAAGATGATTTTATGAATAAAATTTCATGGGATTAGCGGCATGTTATCCATCGGTCAAACCCAACTTAAACTGCTCGAAAAATTATGCAACGCCATGTCCGTCTCAGGCGATGAAGGCGAAGTGCGCCGCATTGTATTGGAAGAAGTAAAACCCTACGCCGATGAAGTGAAAGTGGACGCAATGGGCAGCGTGCTGGTAAAAAAGAATGCCAGCGTCAAAGGGAAAAAACCGCTGCGCGTTTTGCTGGACGCGCACATGGACGAAGTGGGCTTTATGATTGTGGACGACAACGGCGACGGCTTATACACTTTTCAAACCGTCGGCGGCATTGATGAGCGTCATCTGGTTGGCAAGCAGGTCATCGTTGGCAAGGACCATACGCCCGGCGTGATTGGCGCGCGCCCAATTCATCTGACCACCGCTTCGCAGCGTCAGCGCACGGTGGATGTGGACGATATGCGGATTGACCTCGGCGAGAACAAAGCCAAAGTAGGCGACCGCGCCACGTTTGCCACCAAATTCAAGCGCGTGGGTCCTTCCATCATGTCCAAAGCCATTGACGACCGTATCGGCGTGGCGACTTTGATTGAACTGCTCAAACACGCGCCCAAGCACATTGATTTGTGTCTTTCGTTCAGCGTGCAGGAGGAAATCGGTCTGCGCGGCGCAAAGGTGGCGGGTTACTACTTCCAACCCGACCTTGCAATTGCGGTGGATTCAACGCCCGCGCGCGATTTGCCGCACTTTGAAGGCGAAGAAAATTACACCTACAACACGCGGCTGGGATTTGGTCCGGCAATTTATATGGCAAATTCCTCCACATTGGACGACCCGCGTCTTGTGCGCTTTTTGGCGGAAGTGGGCGACAAACACAAAATTCCATATCAATTCCGGCAGCCGGGCGGCGGCGGAACAAACGCGGGCGCGATTCAACAAACACGGGCGGGCGTGCCTGTCGTCTCGGTCTCTGTGCCGCACCGCTACACCCACTCGCCTGTCAGCGTCTCGCGCGTGGAAGATTGGAAGAACACCCTCAACCTGCTGCACATGGCATTGCAAGGGATGACGCCAAGCCTCGTAAAGCGAGATTTATCTCGCGGGTAATTGCGACATAAATCTCGCGCTACAACTATGAACGGCTTGATTGCGCTCCTCGGCTCTGGTGAATATCTGCCCGTGATGAACGAGGTGGATTCTCACTTGCTGGCAAATTGCGGCGCGGATGGGCGGAAGCCGCGCGTGGTCTGCCTGCCCACCGCAGCGGGGCGCGAAGGCAACGCGAGCATTAACCGCTGGTCCAACATGGGCGTGGAGCATTTCACAAAACTCGGCGCGGAAGCGCAAGCCTTGCGGGTGATTGACCCGCAATCCGCAAATGATTTGAATCACGCCGCCATCCTCGAAGAAGCGGATTTGATTTACTTTTCGGGCGGCGACCCGCGCTACTTGTATCAAACCATGAAGGATAGTCTGGCGTGGCAGGCGGCGCAAAAAGCATGGGAACGCGGCGCGGTGTATGCGGGTTGTTCCGCAGGCGCGATGATTCTCGGCAAAGAAATCCCCGACTTCCGCACAATGGGAATGCGCTCGATTCCCGTGTTTGGAATTGCGCCGTTTGCGTTTGTCATGCCGCATTTCGACGCCATTCCGCTGTTTGGCAAGCCGCTGGTCTCCACCTTAAGCAAGCGGCTCAAAGACGGCGAGACGATGATTGGCATTGATGAAAATACCGCCATTGTGGGAACGCTGCGCGGAGAATGGAAAGTAATGGGAAAAGCAAAAGCCCATTTGTTTACAAAAGACGGAAGCAAAAGTTATGAGGCGGGGGAAAGTTTTATAAGGTTTGAAGGTTAAAAATTTGGCAAGTTAAACTGTTGAAGGTTAAGGAATACATGATGAACCAACTTTTGAAAACACTTACAGAAGCATTTGGTCCTTCGGGATATGAAGATGCGGTGCGCGACGTGATTCTGAAAGAAGTCAAACCGCTGGCGGATGAAACGCGCGTGGACGCGCTGGGGAATCTCATTGCGCGCAAGAAACCGTCTGCGGGCGCGAAAAATCCCAAAAAGATTATGTTCGCGGCGCACATGGATGAAATCGGCGTGATTGCAAGCCACATTGATAAAAACGGATTTGTGCGTTTTGCCGGCATCGGCGGCGTGTTTGGCAGGTACACGCTTGGCGCGCGCGTGCGCTTCATCAACGGCGCGCGGGGATTGGTGGGTTACGACAAACTCGAAGGCGTGCATGACGTTCCCGCCATCAACAAAATGTATATTGACGTGGGCGCAACCAGCGAAAAAGACTGCCCCGTAAAAATCGGCGATATTGCCGTGTTTGAACAAGCCTTCACCGAAATGGGCAGCCGCATCGCCGCCAAATCGCTCGATGATCGCGCCGGTGTGTGGGCTCTGATTGAAACCCTGCGCGCAATCAAATCCACGCCGAACGATTTATATTTTGTGTTCACCGCGCAGGAGGAAGTCGGCTCGCGCGGCGCGGGCGTGGCGGCATACGGCATTGACCCGGATTTTGGCGTGGCGGTGGATGTCACCTCCACCGGCGATACGCCCGCCTCGCTCAAAATGGCAATGGAACTCGGCAAGGGACCATGCGTCAAGTTCCGCGACTTGGGCGCAATCTCCGACCCGCGTGTGGTTGATTGGATAATTCAAACCGCCGAGAAGGCGAAAATTCCCTACCAGCGGGAAGTGCTGCTGATGGGCGGAACAGACGCAAGCGAGATGCAAACCGCGCGCGCGGGCGTGCCTTCGGGCGCGGTTTCGATTCCGCTTCGCTATGTTCACTCCGCCTCGGAGATGGTGGACGTGGAAGACTTGAAGAATACAGTCAAGTTATTAACCGCCATGGCGGCAAAACCCGTCAATATTTAGCGCGCAATAAAAACACTGCAAGCAAAGCGGCTCGCAGTGTTTTTTTATTTAACCCAATGATTTTTTTTGAAGGTTATTCATGAAATATTTTTTCCCCCGCGCGGATGGCAACCTTCAAGCGGTTTTCGGCGGGCGTAAGCGGACAAGACCACATTTCGTTGTAAGCGCAATAGGGGTTGTAAGCAAGGTTGAAATCAATAAAAAACCTGCCGCCGGGCAGGGGTTCGGGCTCAAGGTAACGCCCTGCGGGGTATGTTTCCGCGCCAGCCAGCGAATCCACAAAAGGCAAAAAGAAACCATGCGGGCTTCGATAAATCGTCAATTCCGCTTCCTGCCCATCCACAGTGAACTTAAACCGCGCAAAACGCTCATAGGTTTGCACATCCCCGCTGGTGGTTTGCATTTCAATCTTTTGTTTCTCGGCAAATTCCTCCGCTTTTACCTCCAAGCGCAAACTTTCGTTTTCGGGAAAATATTTCAACCCCGAAAAAACCCGCTTTTGCTCGCGGGTCAGCGGGCTTTGCGAATGTTTTGCAAAAAATTCATCTTTCTCGGCGCGAAATGCTTCCAGTTCGGTCATGGCTCCTCCAATTGAATGTGCAGCATAGACGGAAAAACGCGCTCAATTCTTACGAAAACATGACATCTTGGCGCGCGCCCTTGCAAATTCAAGTTTCTTATGCTATTTTTATCGCAAGGAAAAATACATGAGCAACATTCAGAAAAAAGTGATGATTATTGAAGACGAGCCGGATGCAGCCGAAATGTTTGGCGAAATGATGCGCGTGAACGGCTTTCAAGTGGTAAAAATCTTTTCCAGCGCGCCAGCCATTCCCATGCTGACCGAAGAAAAACCCGACCTGATTATTCTGGACGTGATGATGCCGGATATCTCCGGCTTGGAGGTGCTGCGCTACATCCGCAGCACACCCGAAATTGCCGAAACGCCGGTCATTATCGTTTCCGCCAAAAGCATGCCCGGCGACATCAAAACCGGCATTGAAGCCGGAGCCTCCATGTACCTGACCAAACCCGTCGGATTCCTTGACTTAAAAAAAGCCGTCGAGAAAGTGATGCCAGCCCCTAACGTATGAATGTCATCCGCGCCTTCATTGCATTGGACCTGCCTGCGCGTTCGCGCGACTTGATACAACAACAAACCGCCTTCCTGCGAAATCAATTGGGAAACGAACTAATACGCTGGGTGCCCGCCGAAAACATTCACCTGACCATAAAATTTCTTGGGGAAATTTCCAACGCGCACTTAACCTTCCTCAAACAAATGATTACCCAAACCGCAGAATCATGCGCCCCGTTCGATGTGCAAATCGGCGGTCTGGGATGTTACCCCAACCCGCGCGCGCCCCGCGTCATCTGGATTGGGCTGCACGCGCCGCAGGCTTTATCCTCCCTGCAAAAAAACATCGAAGCGGGCGCAGTGCGGCTGGGATACGAAGCGGAAAACCGCGCGTTTTCCCCTCACCTGACCATTGGCAGGCTGCGGCAAAACGCCCCGTCCGCCGAACTTCCCAAAATACGCAGCGCCCTGAACGCCGCGCAACTTGGTAAAATGGATGTCGTCCGCATGGACGCCATTCACCTGTTCAAAAGCGAGCTCACGCCCAACGGCTCGATATACACCAAACTTTTTTCCGCTTCATTCGGCAAAACCGCCGGATAAACAATTTTTCATTTCAAATGAAGCAAAACAAATAAACAGGCAAATATTACAAAAATAAATTCTTAACAATCATAAGAGGTGACCCCTGAACGCTCTGGACCTTGCACGCGAAATTGTCAATGCGCTCGAAGACAAAAAAGGAGAAGATATTGTTCTGATGGACTTGAAAGACATTGCCTCCTTCACGGATTATTTCATCATCTGCACCGGCACCAGCGACCGCATGTTGGACGCGCTCGCCAAAGGCGCAACGGAAGACGTTCATAAAAAATTCAAAAAGAAAGGGAAAATCGAAGGAAATTCCCGCGACGGCTGGCTGCTGTTGGATTACGGCGATGTCGTTGTGCATCTCTTCTCCCCCGACCAGCGCGAATTTTACGACCTTGAAGAACTATGGTCTGATGGAAAAGTTTTGTTACGGGTAAAGTGACAACAAAAAAGACATCCCGCGCGGGATGTCTTTTTTGTTGTTTGACCAAACTTATTTCTCAAAAATCCACGCGTCCACGGCGCGGGTCCATTCCGTCAATTCTTCCTTCTTAAACCACAAATTGATTTCACGTTCCGCGCTTCCGGGTTCGGTATCCGAAGCATGTATCAAGTTGCGTCCCACTTCCAGCGCAAAATCGTGGCGGATGGTGCCGGGCGCGGCTTCGTGCGGCTTGGTGGAACCAACCGTCTGACGGACAACCGCCACCGCTTTGGGACCTTCCCACACCATTGCCATCACCGGCGCGGAAGTAATGTAAGAAATCAAACCATCATAAAAAGATTTCCCCTTATGCTCGGCATAATGCGCTTCGGCAAGTTCCTTGCCAACCCACATAAATTTGGCAGCCACCAAACGAAGTCCGCGGCGCTCAAAGCGGGAGATGGCTTCCCCAATCAATCCGCGCTGCACGCCATCGGGTTTTACAAGTACAAACGTTCTTTCCACAGAAAATCCTCCAAAATAAAATTAACGTACGGAAATATTCCCTACGGGTTTAACGAATTAATTCTTCGGCTTTGTTGTAGGCTTCCAACGCTTCTTTCAAGCGATTGGCGCGCATGTACGCATCGCCCAATGTCTGCCAGATGCTGATTTCCACAGGATAGCGGTACAGCGAATCCGACAAATCACGAATTGTTTCTTCCAAATGTTTGCCCTTCTTAATCATGCTGGCGTAATGCTTTAACGCATTGGGAAGGTTGCCGCGCTCCAACTCAGATTTTGCCTGTTCCAGCACAGAGACCGAAGGTTCGGACTTGCGGGCAGGCGCGGCGGAAGCAGGTTTCTTTTTGGCCGGCGCTTCGGCTGCAACGGGCTTCTTCTCCGCGGCAGGCGCAGCAACAGCAGGGGCGGGCTTTTCACGAGTCGGCTGGGCTTCCTCAGTAACGACAACAGCGGGTTTCCAATCGGAGGGTGAAGTCGGCTTGGGCGGCTGCTGCGCTTCATATTTTTCACGGTGATTCCACGGCGCGTCTTCATCTTCAACAACAGGCGCTTCTTCGGTCTCTTGCAGCCAATCGGGAAGCGGCTCGCTTAAAGCAACCGGCTCGACGGCAGGCGGCAAAGGCTCGCTTTGAATTTCCTCCTGCGCGGCGGCTGTTTCTTCAACCTTGCTCATCCAATCCGCAAGCGGAGCAGGCTCTTCCTGTTTCCTGTCTGCCATCATCGAATCAGAAGCGATTGAAGACGGAGTGGGCATTTTATCAAATGGAAGACTCGGCTCTTCATCCAATGAACTGAGCCAGTTTGCAATATCATTTTGCTTGACTTCTTCCTCGCTAAACGATGGCGATTCAGATTCCGCTGCCGCCGCGTTCATCCATTCGGGCAGGTCTTGACTTTCATTGGCGGGCGTAGACTCAGCCGCAGGCGTGGACTCTTTCGCCAGCCAATCGGGGAGCGTATCGCGCGGCTCTTCCTGCCCGCCAGACATCCACGCGGGAAGGTCTTCCTGCTGTTTGGCAGGCTCGGCGGTGGACGCTTCTTCAAACTCGGCAAAGAATTGCTCGCCGATATTCAAAGCGTTTTCAACAGGCGATTCAGACTTAATAGGCTCGGCGGTGGACGCCTCTTCAAACTCGGCAAAGAACTGCTCGCCAATATTCAAAGCGTTTTCAACGGGCGCGGGTTCAGGCTCTTGTTGTGCAATGTTCTGCGCTTGCGTTACCCACTCCGGCGGTTTCTCGCTGCGCTTGTTCGGGTCGGTGACCAATTCTTCCGGCTTTGCGCCATGCTTTGCCGCA
>DAOTZP010000201.1:0-8686 GCA_034434265.1 Anaerolineales bacterium
GCGTTTCGATTTTTCTCTGCCCGCGCGGGGTTTGAATTTTTGTCCCAGCGGGGAAGCATTGGTCCGGGTCGCCAACGCAGAAGATATTTTTATAATGCGAGGCAAGATGCTTGACCAGCGCATATTGCGCGAGATTGGTGTCTTGAAATTCATCCACCAGCACATGGCGGAATCGTTTGGCGTATTTTTCGCGGATTTGCGGGTTTTCTTCCAGCAGCCTTGCGGTATAAACCAGCAGGTCGTCAAAATCCACGGCGTTGCTGGCAATCAGGCGGTTTTGATATTCCTTATACACGCGCTGCACAACTTCATCACGATAGGTGTTGATGGGAAAATCGTCCGGCAGTATCAGTTCGTTTTTGGCGCGCGAAATGGCGGCGTGAATGCTTGGGGCGCGGTAGAGTTTTTCATTCAGGTTAAACTCGCGGATGATGTTTTTGACCAGCCTTTCCTGGTCATCCGAATCAAAAATCACAAAATTTGATTGCAGCGGAAGGTTGTCCGTCTCGCGGCGCAAAATGCGGGCGCAGATGGAGTGAAACGTGCCGAGCATCATGCCTTCGGTGGCTTGCTCGTTCAGCAAGGACTTGACGCGGCTGTCCATTTCTTTGGCGGCTTTGTTGGTAAAAGTGACGGCTAAAATCTGCCACGGGCGCACCCCCTCCGCGGCGATGAGGTACGCGATGCGCTGAGTCAACACGCGCGTCTTGCCGGAGCCGGGACCCGCAATCACCAGCACAGGCCCATCCGGCGCGGTGACGGCTTGACGTTGTTGAGGATTGAGAATGTTGAGAAAGTCCATGCTTATTTCACAACCGCGTACAGGTAACTATCCACCGGCTCATCGCTGACGTTGGGATGGATGATGTGTTTTCGCATCAGACCTTCGCGCGTCATGCCGATTTTTTCCATCACGCGCTGCGAGCCGATGTTATCCACGCTGGTGGTGGCGTAAATGCGGCACATGCCGGGCTGCGTAAAAATCCAATTCACCAATGCTTGCGCGGCTTCGGTCATATAGCCTTTGCCCCACTCTTTATAGGCAAGCACATAGCCGAGCTCTGCGGCGTGACCAGACGGGCGCATCTCAATCATGCCGATTGGCTGGAGGGCGCTTTTTTTCGTAATGACGAAAACAAACCGCGATTCCCCTTCCCATTCCTCTATCGTCCAACTTAAGAATGCGCGCGTTTCATCCACGTCTTTATGCGGATACCACGTCATCGTGCGCGTCACTTTTGGGTCTTGCGCCCATGTTTCAAAAACGGCTTGCGCGTCTTCCATCACGGGTTTGCGAAGCAGCAGCCGCGCGGTTTCAAATGTTTCCGGGGGATGTATCATTTTTCCTCTTCCTGCGCGTGCGCGTCAATATGTCCCGGCTTTTCCTTTCCCAATTCCAGCGAGCGTTGATACGCCGCCCACACCGCGCGCGAAATGGCAGTGCGAAAGCCAGCCTTTTCAAGATAGTACAACGCCTCAGCCGATGTGCCGCCCGGCGAAGTGACCTGATTTCTTAACGTTGCGGGATGTCTCCCCGCACCTTGATAATACGAAGCAGAGCCTTTGATGGTTTGCAGCACCAACTGTTCGGCAATGCGGCGCGGAAACCCCATGTGAACGCCCGCGTCTATCAACGCTTCGGTGAAGAGGAAAACATACGCGGGACCGGAACCCGAAAGCGCGGTTGCCATATCAAGGTAGGATTCGTCTTCCACATACACTTCATCGCCCAGCGCGGAAAGAATCGAACGGGCGATTTTTTGCTGCGCTTCGCTCACATCTTTGGATGCCGCCCAAACCGTTATGCCTTCGCCAATCTGCCCCGGCGTATTCGGCATGGAGCGCACAATGGATTTATGTTTCAGCCCCGCGCTGATTTTTTTGATGGACGCGCCCGCAATGATGGATAACACCAGCGATTCCGGGCGAACCCCTTTGATGCCTTTCATCACCTCGCTTAACCTTTGCGGTTTGACCGAAAGCACAACCACATCCGCTTGATGCGCGGCTTCGGTGTTATCGCTTGTAAATTTGATTCCATATTTTTTGCTTAATTCCGCGCCGCGTTCCTCCCGCGGACCTGCGGCAATGATGTGCTTGGGGTCGGCAAGTTTTTGGCGCAGCAAGCCCGCAATCATCGCTTCCGCCATCACACCGGGACCAATAAAGGCAATCTTTTTGTTGAGCATAATTGTTTCCTCGCTTTTTTTGTTTTGCTATTTTACCCCGTCCAATCAAAACGGACCCGGCATGATGCGCCGGGTCCGCTTGCCGTTTCAAGCCAAAATTTATCCGCGCACAAAGTAGATGATGGAAATCGCCACGCCAATTGTCACAACCATCCAGCGCAGCGCGGCGGGTTTTATCTTTCCCGCGAGTTTGCCGCCAAGCGTTCCGCCTGCCAGCGCGCCAACCGCCATCACCGCCGCCGCGCTCCACGCCACATGGTCCGAAAAGAGGAAGAAAAGGGCCGCGGCAATGTTAACGGCAAAGCTGACCGCCTGCTTCAACGCATTCAGGCGCGTGAGCGTATCTTCAATCGTCAATCCCAGCGCGGCAAGGGTGATGACCCCCAGCCCCGCGCCGAAATACCCTCCGTAAATGGAAGCCAGCCCAATCGGCAGCCATGAAATTTTTTCCAAATTGCTGTGATGCGTTTCAGATAACCGTTTTACCAGCCATGCCCGCACGGGGTCTTGAATGGCGAGCAGCGCCGACGCAAGCAAAATTAAATATGGCACGAGTTCCTTAAACGCCTTCTCGCCGGTTTGTAACAATAAAAACCCGCCGATGATTCCGCCAACCGCCCCGGCGGGCAGCAAAATCCACAGGCGGTGGGTTTGTCCTTGCAAGTCGTTTTTTTGCGCGAACGTTCCGCCAAAATAGCCGGGGCATAACGCCACCGTATTGGTGACGCTTGCCGAAACGGCGGGAATGCCCAAAAACGTCAACGTGGGAAAGGTGATGAGCGTGCCGCCGCCCGCCAGCGCGTTGATTGCGCCCGCCGCCAAAGCCGCCAGCGCAATCATGATGTATTCAATGATGGTCATGAGGTTTAAGTTTCCTTTTGTTTGGTTTGGTTTTTCTTTTTAGCGACCCTTGCTTTTCTGCCTTTCACCATCAGCCGTTCAATCCATGCTACAAACGGTTCAGGCGGAAGGTAATCAATCAACTTCCATGTTTCCATGCCGCGCTTTTCCAGCACGGCATTTGCCGCGGCAATCCCCGTCGCGCAGGCACGCTCCAAAAAGAAGGATGGCATTTCATCGCGCACCCAATCGCCCGCGCAGAACACATTTTCCCACGGCGTCTTCACGCCCAAATATTTTTCTTTTGGGAACACTTGCGGCAGCGTGTGAATTTCCGCGTTGCGCTGCAAATGCTGTTTGATTAAATGCCCGCGCAGTTCGGGGAAGGTCTGCTGCGCTTCGGAAATGGATTGCGCGAGAATCATCGCATCGGGCTGGGCAAGCAGTTCGGGCGGTCCGTAAATGTGCGCTTCCAGCGCGCTGCCGCCCGTCTCACGCGACCAGCGGCGGTACGGGTTATACAAACGGTCAAGCCAGAAGAAGTTGTGCAGAGTCGAATTGCCCGTAAAGATTCCGCTGGCGGGCATGGCGCGCGGTTTGGCATCGAACCACAAACGCACAATCGCATTGGACAAGGCTTGCGGGAAGGAGAAGGTTTGAATTTCATCGCCAAAACTTGCCCGTAGAATTTTCCGCGCGTTGTTGGAATCCACCGCCAGGATGATTTGATTCGCGTGGAGCGAATCCCCGCCTGAGGATGTTTCCCGCGTAACCATCCAACCGCTTTCTTTTTTTTCCATTCGAGCGACTCTCGTCCCCAGTTCAATCTTCCCGCCGAGTTGTGTGATGCGCCTGCCAAGCGGTTCGCAGATTGCCGTGCCGCCATCGTCGGGGAGATACGAAAACATCCACGCGTCGCGGCGGAGCAAAGTGTAAAAACGCAGAAACGCGATGAAACCCGAAATGGAAACTTCATCGGGATGGGATGAGAGTCCGTTGCGCGCCAAGCCAAGAAAAAACGATTTCAGCGCGGGCGACCAGCGGCGGGTCATATCGCCGAGGGTGATGCCCTCCATCGGCTGATTTTCGGCAAGCGGGTCAATGCCCACCGCCATAATTAACCCCGCCCAGACGTTGAAGAGATGCGGCAGCTCGCGCAAACCGAGTACCGCAAGAAATTGCGGACGAAAAAATAATTGCAAGTAGTGAAACGGCGGCGGGATGAACGAACGGCGCATGGCAGAGCCGACCGGCACATGCCATGTGTGTTTGTTCGTGCGGTAAATCCACTCTTCTTCCTGCGAGGGGACAAGGACCGGGCGCAGGTTGTGACGCGCAAGCATGGCTTGCAGGTTGCGGTATTGCGACCAGATTCCATGCACGCCATGTTCAAGGCGGAAGGGATATTCGCCGATGTGAACAGTCTCGCCGCCTGCGAGTCTGCCGCCGATGTATTGCCCCGCTTCGAGGACGAGCGGTTTCAGCCCGCGCTCGGCGAGGTGTAACGCAGCGCTTAAGCCAGCAACCCCACCGCCGATGATGAGGACATCGTGGTCTGTCATTTGAAGAACCTTTTACCGCAGAGAACGCAAAGTTCACAGAGATTCTTTTTTGCTTTCTCCGTGTTCTCTGCGCGCTCTGTGGCAGATAAATTATCAATCACCAATTACCAATCTCCATTTACCCCGGCGTATAACCAATCAAATCCACGTTGCGTATTCGTTCACGCAAATACGTCAGCGGATGCGCCTGCATAAGCGAAGGTTCGGCGTAGCATTGTTGAAAACACGAGACGCATGAAGTGGGCGCGGCGCCGTATTTTTCTTTGGCAAGATTCCACGCTTCGTCCCATGTGTTCACGTTGAGCAAATTCACCGCTTTGCCGCCCTGCTCGCCGCCTGCTTTTTCCATTGGTTTGCATGGATACGCCAGCCAGCCATCGGGGTAAATGCGCGGGGCAAGGGTTGGGTAACACTCGTAGGGCGTTTGGTCAATTAACATGGTTAAGTAGGGCAGGCTGCCTAAAATCCGTCCGCCGTTCTTTTTGATTTTGATATTTTTTTGAATGAAGGCTTTGTATTCGGGCAGCGTGACCAACTCGTAGCGCGGCAAATTGTTTACCGCCTGCGGGGAAAGCGACAACCAGAGTTTATTTTCTTCGCAAAATTGAATCAGGCTGTCCATGTGCGGCAGAGTCTCCGGCGTAATCACCGCGTTGACCGCCAACTGAAAGCCGTGACGTTTTTGCAGCCTTGCGGCGGCTTTGATATTTTCAATCACATTCACGGCTTGGGTATTCGGCAGGCTCACTAAATTTAAGACGCTTAAGTCAACAGAGTCTAAACTGATAATCAAGCGGTTCAAGTAATGGGTGATTGGTAATTGGAGATTGGAGGTTGGCGTTTGCGCTTCGGCGTCTTTGAGCTTTTGCTCCTTGATGAAGTGTGAAAGTAAAGTCCCGTTTGTAATTAAACTAATCTCGCTAAATTTCAATTCGTTTTTGGCGTATGCCAATACATCGAGAATCTGCGGGTGCATGAGCGGTTCGCCGCCGGTGAGCCATAACCGCGTAAAGCCGGAGCGAATCACGCGCAGAATTTTCTTTGCGTCTTCCAGCGGCGGATTTTGCGTCACCTGATGGTTGCGGCGCGAGCCAAAATCCTCGCAGTAGGCGCAGTTGAGGTTGCATTGCATGGTGACGTAGTACACCGCCGTCTGCGGGGTCAAGTCAAAATTATTGGCGGCTAGTTTAAGCAGGTTGGAGAGCATGGAAAGGATGAATTCGGAATGCGGAATTATGAAAAATCGCGCGTAAAGCCTTTTCGTCCTTCTTCCACCCAGCGGTTGATGTCTTCGAATGTTGCCAGTTCGGGATGGTCTTCGTCTTTCCATGCGCCATAAGAATTCTTAATGGCTTCGCGCAGTTTTAAGCGGCGCAACTCGCGCGTTAATGCCGCCTCTATAAATCGCGCCCGTTCGCGGGCGGGTACGGCGCGGCGCAAATCATCCATAACGGATTTTGAAATGGATATGGCGATGGGCTCTTTTACAACACGCATAAGAAAAACTCCTTGTATGGAAACTCATAGGAAATTTTTTGTGAATTATACGTCATTTCCTTGATGGTCCTGGCTGCCATGCGTTGAGCGAAAAAACTTGCAAACCCGCCCTTGACTCTCCGTAAAGCGGGGCATATAATGGGGCAGATTGATAAAAAACACCACCTACCCAGCAAGCGCTTGAGAAAATGCTCTCATGCGCTTGCCTTTGTTTGTCTCTACATGTGAAGACTACGCGCTATGTAGAGAATTGACAGGAAATTATTTTTTCAGGAGAGACCCAGTGGAAACCAAGGGATTGACCGCGCTCCGTATTAGCCTTGCCTCGCCCCAAACCATTTTGTCATGGTCGTATGGCGAGGTGCTGAAACCCGAAACCATCAACTACCGCCGCCTGCGCCCGGAAAAAGACGGCTTGTTCTGTGAAGCCATCTTTGGACCCACGCGCGACTGGCAGTGTTACTGCGGGAAATACAAAAACCCCCGCTATAAAGGAATCACCTGTGATAAATGCGGCGTTGAAGTCACCCGCTCCGCCGTGCGCCGCGAACGCATGGGACACATTGCGCTTGCCACCCCCGTAGCGCATATTTGGTACACCCGCCGCATTCCCTCCCAGCTGGGTATGCTGCTCGACATTTCACGCCGCAACCTCGACCGCGTGTTGTACTTCGCGCAGTATATCGTCACCTATGTGGATGAAGAAGCCCGCAAGAAAGCCTTGCAGCGCCTTGAAGATGAAATCTCCGTCTCCGAGCGCGAACAGGCGGCGGAAGTAAACGCCCGCATTGCCGAAATCAAAACCAACCGAGACCGCACCATTGCTGAAATCAAGCAAAAGCAAGCCGCGCTGGAGCAGGGATACGACGAGCGCATCGCCGAGCAAATTGAACCGATTATCAAAGAAGGTCAAAAGCTCGAAAAACAGCTGCAAGAGCAAATGGGCGAAGCCGCCAGGAAAACCATCATCTTTGAACTCGCGGGCGAAAAAATCATTGACGCGGGCGACAAAGTTTCCAGCAAGCACATCACCCATATTCAAAAGACGGTTCAAAAGAAAATTGAATCGCTTGAAAATGAATTGAAGGATAAAAAGCAGCGCGAAGTGGAGGAACTGAAATCGCAGGCTGCCGCCATCAAAGCAAAAGCGGATGAGGAAATGGAAGCCCTGCGCAGCGAGTTGGAAAATCAGACCACTTCCAGTTCCAACAACTCCTCGCGCCTGCGCGACGAACTGCTTGAACTGCGCCCCTTCACCTTCTTAAGCGAAATCCGTTACCGCGAGCTCAAACAGCGTTGGGGGCAGGTCTTCCGCGCCGATATGGGCGCCGAAGCCTTTTACGACATCCTCAGCCGCCTTGACCTTGACAAACTCGCAGAGGAACTCTGGCACGAGGTAAAGACCACCAAGAGCAAGCAAAAACGAAAGAAGTCCACAACGCGCTTGAAAGTCGTGGAAGCCTTCCGCCGTTCGGGCAACCGCCCCGAATGGATGATTCTCACTGTGCTGCCCGTCATTCCCCCCGACTTGCGCCCGATGGTGCAGCTCGATGGCGGACGGTTTGCCACATCGGACCTGAACGATTTATACCGCCGCGTGATTAACCGCAATAACCGCCTTAAACGCCTGCTTGAACTGGGCGCGCCGGATGTCATCATCCGCAACGAAAAGCGCATGTTGCAGGAAGCGGTGGACAGCTTGATTGATAACAGCCAGCGCGGAAAAGCGCTCAGCCGCCGCGGACGCCGCGAACTGAAATCCCTGAGCGATATGCTCAAAGGAAAGAAGGGACGCTTCCGCCGCAACCTGCTTGGCAAGCGCGTGGATTACTCCGGGCGTTCCGTGATTGTGGTCGGTCCGCAATTGAAATTGAACCAATGCGGTTTGCCCAAAACGATGGCGCTCGAACTGTACCGCCCGTTTGTGATTGCCCGTCTGGTGCTTAATAACTACGCCGCCAATGTAAAAGGCGCGCGCCGTTTGATTGAACGCAACCGCCCCGAAGTGTGGGAGGCGCTCGAAAGCGTCATCGGCGAACGCCCGGTGCTGCTCAACCGCGCCCCGACTCTTCACCGTTTGGGCATTCAAGCCTTTGAACCGATTTTGATTGAAGGCTCCGCCATTCAACTTCACCCGCTGGTGACCACCGCCTTCAACGCGGACTTTGACGGCGACCAAATGGCTGTGCATGTTCCGCTTTCCACAAAAGCCGTGAAAGAAGCGCGCGAGTTGATGCTCGCTTCCAAAAACCTGCTCAAGCCCGCCGACGGCGAGCCGATTATCTCGCCTTCCAAAGACATGGTCTTGGGCGTGTATTACCTGACGATGGAGCAAAAAGCTCAGCACAAGGGCGACGGCCGCGTTTTTGCGGATATTGATGAAGTGGAACTCGCTTATGGTCTGGGTCAGGTGGAAGTGCATACCGAAATTAAACTGCGCGTCACCACCTGGTATGACGAAAAAAACAAGCGCATGGCAAAACCCGAAACGCGCATCATCAACACGACGGTTGGGCGCGCGCTGTTTAACCGCGTGCTTCCCGAAGAAGTGCAGTTTGTCAACAAGAAATTGGATAAAGGCGGCGTGAAAGACTTAAT
>DAOTZP010000202.1:0-10377 GCA_034434265.1 Anaerolineales bacterium
TTTGAAGTCGTCTATATCAAACATAATAAGCGACAAGCCGCCGCCGTGATGAAAGACGCGCTTGAATTCTTTTTCGGCAATTTCGTAAAACTTACGGCGGACGTAAGCGCCTGTTAATGAATCTTCATCCGCCATTTGTTGAATCCGCGCAAACAGGCGGGCGTTTTCAATGGTGACTGCGGCATGAGAGCCGAGCAATTCCAGCAATTTCAGGTCGTCAGCCGTGTAGGAATCTGCCGCGTATGATTGGGCTGAAATCACCCCCATCGCCTTGCCATGCAAAATCATGGGGGTTGCCAGAATGGATTGGGTGGCGTCCTCGTTCTGAGTAAAAATAATAAAATCCAAGCCGCTGGCGTTCATTTCTTCAACGTTATTAAAAATGCACGGCTGGGCTGTGCGGATGATATGGGCTGCCAAACCCCGGTCAGCAGGGTAAGGAGAAACAAAAAGGCGGGCGCGGTTTTCAATAGCAAAAACAGGGGTAATTTGATTTTTTTCAGAATCGTATGTAGAGATAAGGAAGTCATCACAAGGCATCACCGCCAGAACGGTTTCGTAAACAATGCGGTAAAGTTCCTCCATATCCAGATTGGCGCTCAAGGCGTGGATGGCGTTATAAATTAAAGTGCGCCGGGATTCAACTTCCGCCAATGCCTCCTGCGCCCAAATTCGCTCCAACGCGCCCGCGCACTGGTTGGCAAGCGCTTTGAAGGTCTCAAGCGAATTTTTGTTATAGGCATGTTTTGTATAACTTTGAATGGAAAAAACCCCTATGATGCGTTTTCCGCTTCGCACAGGCACAAACAAGTGGGATAGCGTCCTGCGGTCGCCGCCAAAGGAATAAGCGCGGTCCACCACTACGGGCGAATCGTGCAGGGATAAAAACCCGTCTTCTTCAATGGCGCGCCGCATATTGATTGACGGCTTTTCCGGGGGGACAATATGGACAGGCTTGCGTTTGCCGTTAATCGTATCCATCGTTAAGACGGAACGAAGTTTGCCCCCTTTGGCAGGGTCATACAAAATCAGGTAACATGCATCCCATCCTATTAGTTCATGAGCAGTATCAACAATTAATCTGGCGGCGGATTCCGCATCCGAAATCGCGCTTAATTCACGCCCAAGCCTGGCGAATGCATTCTCCAATTGCCGAACTGGAACTTTTTTCATTTTTATTTAAGGAATTGCGTTGTATTTTACCAGCCTGACGCGCAAAATTTCCATAAATAAACTTGCAATAAAGTTAAGTGAATGAGCAAATGTTTTTAGAAATCCATTTTACATAAAACTCGTCCATTATAAAAATATGACTTGTTTATTTAATATCTTTACAGTATGATGAAGTTGGTCGTCAATTGTTGATTCAAGGAGGCTTTATGGCAAGAGAAGTCATCACCACCCGCGCCCATGGCATTGACATCAGCCGCTGGCAGGGAACTTACAATTACAGCGAAACCTGGGGACAGGTGGATTTCGTCATTCAAAAAATGACGGAAGGAACGTGGTGGGACAATGAATGGGGAAAACTTTGGGACCAGGGAACGTCACAGGTTGCCATACGCGGCATGTATCATTACCAACGCTCAGGCGTAAGCTGGAAGGCGCAGGCGGATAACATCCTCGAAATGGTGGCGCGCGTCACGCCCAAACTGCACATCATCGCGCTGGATGTGGAAAAAATCAACAACACGCTCGACAAAACCTTCTTCTCCGACAGCCAGCGGATTGTGGATTATTTATCTGTCAATTCGGATAGAAAAATTGTCCTATACATCAACCCTGACGTCTTTAACATCGCGCATCCGTTGATGTTAAAAAACTATGGGCAGGCGGGCGTTAAGTGGCTGTTCGATTATCCCATGTGGCTGGCGCAATATTGGTGGATGCCCGACCCCAACAAACAGCCCGCCACGCCCAAATTGCGCGGCGATTGGGATATTTGGCAGTACACCGATAAAGGCGACAGCAAAAACGCGCAGGGGCAACGCCGCTACGGCAGCCCCGACCTGAATGTTTTCAACGGGACGGTGGACCAAATGCGCGTGTGGGCAAACGTAAACGACGCGCCGCCGCCTCCCCCGCCCGATAAAATTACAATTGACAGCGTTACCATTAAACTTTCCAACGACAGCGAGGTAAAGTTAAAATGAGATACTCGATTACATCCACGTTTGTTATGTCGCTGCGCAAGGACCATACCACATCCGCCGCAAAAATTACAACCATGGACGCGGGCAAAGTTGCCAAAGGCGATGAACTTTGGGTTGCGGCGCAAACCACCAGCACGGCAAAAGCCGGAGATACATGGCTGCGCGTTAAGGAAATAGACGGGCAGCCTGCCGACGGCTGGATGGCGGTTGTTCACCTCGGCGTTGTGTACTGCTCGCTGCATGACAGCGGAGTCGTCACCCCGCCCGCCAATGACAGCGTGAAACGAATTATCAAAGCGGTGATTACTTATGAAACAGTCGGCGGCGCGGTGATGACCAAAGAAGTCTTTCCTGAAACATAGTAAATAACCCGCCTTCGCAAAGATTTCTCGCTGCGTTCGAAATGACAATCATAAGGAAAAAGGTTAAGTTTTATAAAGAAAGGACTCAAAATCAAATGGTTTTGAGTCCTTTTATAATTCCTCCATGCAAAACATAAAACAAAAGTTGATGCAAATTGCCGCGCTTTTCTTTGCGGTGATTTTGCCTGCCGCCTTTTATCTCTTTTACGACCTGCCTGCGGTTGATGAAATTTCAGCGAAATTAAACCCGCCGAGCGTGAAAATTACAGACCGCAACGGTAACTGGCTATACGAAGTCCTCCCAAACAGCGGCGGAAGAAACATTCCGCTATCCAGCGAAAAAATTCCCCCGTGCATAAAAAACGCGACCATCGCCGTCGAGGATAAAACCTTCTATCAAAATCCCGGCGTGGACCTAAGCGGAATCCTCCGCGCGTTGTGGATTAATCTGCAAGGGCGCGAAACGCTGGCGGGCGGAAGCACAATTACCCAGCAAGTGGCGCGCAATTTGTTATTGAGCAATGAAAAGACCGAGCGAACGCTGCGCCGAAAACTGCGTGAAACAATTTTGGCGTGGCAACTGACACGCAAATACAGCAAGGATGAAATTCTCGCGCTGTACCTGAATCAAATTTATTATGGCGGCATGGCATACGGAATTGAAGCCGCAGCGCAAACGTATTTTGGCAAGCCCGCTTCGGAATTGCTTTTGCCCGAATGCGCTTTGCTGGCGGGCTTGCCGCAAACCCCCGGCGTGTATAACCCGTTCACCAACCCCGACCTTGCGCTGGAACGTCAGCGTGTTGTGCTGGGATTGATGGAAGCGAACGGCTTTATTACAGCAGCGCAGCGCATGGAAGCCGAAGCCGCGCCGTTGAGTTATAACCCGCTGCCCTACCCCATTCACGCGCCGCATTTTGTATGGATGGTGACCGACCAACTCGACGCGCTATACGCGCAGGGAAAAATTCCCCGACATCAAAGTTTGACGGTGCGGACAACGCTTGACCTGAATATGCAAACGCGCGTGGAAGAAATTGTTGCGCGCCGACTTGAAGCTTTCAAGCCGAAGGCTGGGGAAATTAATCGCAATGTGAACAATGCCGCAGTTGTGGTGATGAATCCGCAAACGGGCGAAGTTTTATCTTTGCTTGGCAGCGCGGATTATTTCAATGCGGAAATTCACGGCGCGGTGAATATGGCAATCACGCCGCGTCAAAGCGGTTCGGCGTTTAAGCCTGTGATTTATGCCGCCGCGTTTGACCCGCTCCGCGCGCAGCCTTTAACCGCCGCCACAAATATTTTGGACGCAAAGGCGGCTTTCAAAACAAAGGATGGTCAGCCGTATCAGCCTGTGAATTACGACAACCGCGAACATGGCTTGGTGACTGCGCGTGAAGCGCTTGGCTCTTCGCTGAATATTCCCGCTGTGCTGGTTTTGCAAAACGTCGGCATCGAAAACAGCATTACTCTGGCAAATCAACTTGGCATTCATTCGCTGGGCGAGCCGCAAAACTATGATTTGTCGCTGGCGTTGGGCGGCGGGGAAATTTCGCTGCTGGAATTGACGGGCGCGTACAGCGCGTTTGCAAACGGCGGCGCGTATGCGGAGCGGATTCTCATCCTCGAAATTTATGACGCGGATGGAAACCTTTTATATGAGCATGAAGCAACGCCGCCCCGACAAGTGATGGATGCGCGGGTGGCGTGGCTGATTACGGACATCCTCAGCGATGACCGCGCGCGCTTGATTGGATTCGGCTTGAACAGCGTGTTGAAAATTGACCGCCCCGCCGCCGTGAAAACGGGAACGACAACCAACTTTCACGATAATTGGACGATTGGGTACACGCCAAATTTGGCAGTCGGCGTGTGGGTTGGGAACAGCGATTACAAAGCCATGCGAAACGTCTCCGGGCTGACGGGCGCGGCGCCCATTTGGCATGAGACGATTCGCGCGCTGCTGCAAGGAAAGCCTGAGGCGCAGTTCACCCAGCCCGGCGGGTTGATTTTTGAAAACGGGGAATGGTGGATTGAAGGAACAAAAGCCCGAGGTGTGGAAACTGTTTTCGATGCGAGCCAAACGCTCAGCGGGTGGGAAAATCCGCGCGGGGAAACGAGGCTGGTATTAACTTCGCCAGCGGATAACGTCACCTATCAAATCACGCCGCGTTTGCCGTTATCCGCCCAGCAAGTGATGATTGCAGCCAGCGCGGATGAGGAAATTTATCAAGTGACTTTTTTTATGAATGGGGTTGCGATGCAGACTTTATCCGCGCCGCCGTTTGAGATGTGGTGGCAGCTTGCAGCGGGCAGGCACGAAATTTGGGCGGAGGGAATCACCAGCGCGGGCGAAACAATTAAGAGCAATGTTGTAAATATCAATGTCTTGGGACAATAAGGATAGAGAATAGAGAATGGTCTATTTATCTATTTATCTATTCTCTATTCTCTATTTATCTATTCTCTTTTTTTACGGCTTCACGGTAAACAGCGAACCCGCGCCGCGCCCTGCCACATCGGGGAAGTAGAACTCAAACGCAGTGGGCGGAATGACTTTGAATGTACCGGCGGAGCTTGCGCGCGCGACGTAGGTGTAAACATACGTTCCAGCGGGCAAATAATCGGCGGAGAGGGTTACTTTTTCATCGCGCAGTTCGGTGTGCGTAAAGTACCACCAACCCCAGCCTTTGTCTTTGTAATCCTGCAGCGTATAAGACGTTGGCACGGCGGTATCGGTGAGCAGGGTTTGGTCCACGGCTTCCAACCCTGCGGGCAGCGGGTCATCGAGGACGAGGTAATGCGCGGCGGCGGGTAACACGAGAGTCAGCCGCACTTTGACGAGCTCTCCGCGCTTAATTTCTGTGATGGGGGTTTTAACATCGTCCAATGTGAAATATTCGCGGGTGACGCTCATGCCCCGGTCAAGCGGGGAAATTTTCTCCACAGGCAAAGACGCGGTGAGATAGGCGCTGTAATACAAATTGCCTTTGCCGCGTCCGCGCGCGAACACCAGCGCGTTCGCCTGTTCTTTGAGCAAGTCTTCAATGCCGATTTGCAAATTCACTTTTTGGGTTAAGTTTTCTTTTGTAACTTTGCCTTCTTGAATCTTTTCTCCGTTCAAGCCGATGGCGTATTGATAATCGCTTTGAAATTCTTTTGTTTCCACCAGCCAGTTGGTGAGCGCAATCAACGACCACGCGGTATCCTGCGTGGAACGCCAATATCCGCCCTCACGGTTGGACATCAGCCAGCGGACGGCGTTTGCGGTGATGGGATTTTTCGGGTCAATTTGAATGAAGGCGTTCAACACAATCGCAGTGGAGCGCGTGTCCGAATTCCAGTTGTAAAAGTCGCGCTCGGATTCCTCCCAATGCGCGCCCGTAGAAGAAAGCACAGCGGACGAGAGTAAGTCCGACATCAAAGTATTAACGCGCGGGTCTTCTTTATCCAGTAAATGAATTGCCTGCGCAAGATACGCTTTGCCATAGTTTTGCATGGCGGCGCGATTCTCAAACAGCGCGTTGGTTTGCCCCGCTTGCAGCGCGTTTGCGCGGGCGAGGACATACAGCATGAAGGCATGGCGGTTATACACCCACGCCGCATCATTGGCGCGGACTTTGGGAAGATTCTTTTTAAGATAATTCACGCCGTTTTTCAAAACTGATTCTGAAATCGTGTAACCTGATTCTTTTGCTTCGAGCAAACCGTACACCACATACGCGGATGTCTGCGGGTCGCTTTGTCCGCCGTCCCACCAATTCCAGCCGCCGTCATATAACTGCTTGGCGTAAATTCTTTGCAGCGCGGCGTTTACATTTGAGTCAAGGTCGCTGCGAATGAGCGAAGGAAGCTTTGCTTCATTCAACGCGCGCGCGGCAATCACATTCGGCAAAATGCGCGAGATGGTTTGCTCCATGCACAGGTAAGGATAATCGGCAAGATAATCCAACCCGGCGGTCATGGATGCCGCAAGCGAGGGCGCGAGTTCCACCGAAAGACTCGCGTCGTCAAACGTAAAATCGCGCGGCAGTTGAATAAACTCGGCTGCGGAATTTGCAGAATCAATCATGCCCGATGTGCCGAGGGTTTCTTTCACGGTAAAGTTATAAACGGGAATGCCGTGATTGGATAACGTGCCGACTGCGGGCTTGCTTGCATCGGTGAATGTTCCGCTGGTAACAGTCGCGGTTAAATCCACCCGCGAGGCGGTTTTTTCCACCTCCACATTCCACGTCACATAAGCTTGACTCTTCGCCTTCACTTCCACAGATTGCAATTTGTCCGAAAGCAAGGTTACGCCTTGCGCGTCGAGCAGCACATCGGCTTTGAGCGGCTTATTGGTATTGTTGAAAACCGTCGCGCCGAGAATTGCTTTATCGCCCACGATGAAAAATCGCGGCGTTTGTAAATTGACAAACAAAGGTTTGGAAGTGGTCAACTCGCCTTTGCCTTCGCCCACGCGCGTATCGGCTGTGACGGCTTTGACTTCCGCGCTCCATGTTGTTAAGTTTTCGGGCAGTTTCACTTTGACCTGCGCGAATCCGTTTTCATCCGTGACGACGCGCGCCTCAAAAATCGCCGTGTCTTTGAAATTTTCGCGCGCGGTAATTACGCCCAGTTCGCCGCCGCCGCCACCGCCGCTGGCTTGCCCATCCGCAATAGACTTGCGGTAATTTTCGTTGAAATCATCCGCGCTGGAAACAATCGCAAGCGAGGTGATGACTCCCAACCCGCGCTGCCCGTAAAAACTGGAAAGCATGGGCGCGGAGTTGGCGGGCGCGAGCGCAAGCGCGGCTTTATCCACCACCGCCAGCGAAACATCCGCAGAAACGGGCTTGCCGTTGATGTCCATTGTGGTAATCGTGTAAGTCACCTCGTCGCCCGGTCCCGCGGATTCTTTATCCGCTTTCACTTGCACTTTGATTTCTTGCTGCGCGGTGTTAATATTGATTTTCGTCATGCCGATTTTGAAATCGGGCTTGCCCGATTTTTCCGCGCCGCTGATGACCGTCACCGAAACATACGCCACAGGCGCAAGGTCGGCGGTGATGGGCAATTTGTAAATTGTGCTGTTGCCTTTCAGCAGCATCACTTCCTGTTTGTAAATATGTCCGCGCTCATATGTCACCAGCGCGTACACATCATGTTCAAACGGCTGGGCAATCAAAATCTCGGCGGTGTCGCCGGGCATGTATTCATCTTTATCCGCAATCAAACTGAACGCGCGGTCATTGGTTTGCCGCCATGCCACCGCTTCATTGCTCCACACCCAAATATAAGCCGATGACTGGTGAACATATCCGTTTTTATCCGTGGCGGTTGCCAGCGCTTTATACACGCCGCCCGAAGGCGGAACAAAACCCGCCAGCGCGAATCCATCCGCGTCTGTGACCACATCCTGCGAGCCGACAGGCGTTTCCTTCACCGATGTTTCCCAGCGGAGGGTCCCCTGGTCGTCCTTTTTCTGAATGCTAAACCACTCGCGCTTGACAAAATCCACGCGGATTGTCTGCCCCGCAATCGGATTCGACTCCCAATCCAGCGCCACCAGTTGAAACGTCTGCTCCTCCCCTGCCGCGCCGATGTAACGCTCCGAGCGGATGCCCGCGTATATCTCGCTTTGATGCACCACCACGCCCGCGCTGCCGCTGACGGTATTGCCCGCCACATCAGTCACATTGGCGTAGAACGTGACGTTTTGGCTTAGTTTACCTTCGCCCAATTCAAGAATCTGCTCCGTTTCAAAGTGACCGTTTTCATCCGTCACGCCATTGCCTTCAACATAAATCTCGCGGGAGCGGTCTTGCTGCGCGTCCCAAAACAGGTCGCGGTCCCAATCCATAAAATTAAAGCGGTTATATTTTTCTTTGGGAGTGAAATAATACGGCGAAGATTCCGCAAACCATTGCACCTCCGCGCCCTGCAAATTGCCGCCGGAATAATACGCTGCATCCATGTTGAATTGAACGGAATTGCCCGCAAGTATTTCGGATTTATCCACACTTGCGCTGACTTCGTATTCGGGCTTTTTATATTCCGCCACGCTGAACCCAACACTGCTAATGGGCGCTTGGTCGGGCAGGTTGTTTTGATATACATGCAGCATATACGAGCCAAGCGAAACATCTTCTGCAAGTTTGAGCGCGCCCGAAAAACTTCCCAATTCATTTACAGGGACATACTCCGCAAAAATCTTGTTGCCCCATTGCTCGGCAACCACATACACCTGTTTTTGATTCGGCAGGCTGTAATGCATATCATCATCGGCGCGCAAAATACCTTTGAAGAAGACTTCCTGATTTGGGCGATACACGGGACGGTCAGTATAAAGATACGCAAAGAGATTCGACTCCGCGCCGTAGTAGCTTTCGTAAATGCCAAAATCGCCCGCATATACGCCGCTGCCCCAATACAACGCGGAAAAAGCAAAACGCCCCTCCCCTTCCACTTGCACATAATTGACGTTCTTTGCGTCTTTCAAGTGCGCAATGCCGTCGGCGTTGGTGGTTGCCGCGCCAACCTGACGGAACTCATTATCATAAAACACGGCTTTCAAACCTTCTTGCGGAACGCCGCTTTCGAGGTCGGTCACCCACGCAAGGGATTCGCTCCCCGTCGCTTTGAAGGTGACGTTATCCGTGGCGACAATAAACAACGCGCCTTGATAAAACGTTCCGGAAACATCCAGCGGCTTGCCATTCAAGCCCACAAAATAAAAACCGGGCGGCAAGCCTTCGCCGTTTTCGCCAAGCAGCAACCGTTCGCGGGTGGATTTGTTTTTCTCTTCCGATTTAAGTTGCCACTCGCGCACAGTCTTCACCTGCGGATTAAACTCATTCAGCGCAACTTTTCCGCTGGATAAATCGCCAAACTCTTTCAAACTCAGCGGGTACACCGAAACAACCGCTTCATCCAAATTAACATATTCAAGGAAAATATCCTGAATGCCCTTTTCGCGGTACACCAGCGGGGTCCACGGCATCATCAACCATGCGTACGGGTAGTAATCGCCGTTTTTGAAAGTGTACGAAAATTCATCTTTAATCGTGTTTCCAAACTGGTCCGCCATACCGGGCAAAATCCGCACCACATAATCCACGCCGGGCTGCAAGCCGTTGATGTATAAAGTCTTCTCGTATTCGCTGTAATAAAAACTTTCATTCACCAACGCGGGCGAAATTTTAATTTTATCGTTCAAGGTTTCCGCGTTCATGGGCGAAACAAAAGTAATCGCAATGCTGGAGGAAAAATACGGCTCGGTGGAATTGGGCGCGGGATAAATATTTGAAATCGCGGGCAAAGACACAGTGGAAAACTTAATCTCCAACCCGCTTTGCAGCGCGCCGCCATCCTGCGCCAACGCGGAATCAGAAATCGTCAGCCGATAAAAACCGGCAAGCGCAAAATTCTTTTGGGGCGCAATCGTTAATTCAGTGAAGTCATCGTTCCACAAAAATTTTACGGGCATCGTTTCGCCGCTTTCGCGGTTTTCAATTTTCAACGCGCTTTCCACACTTTGCGCGTTCATCGGCTGCCCAAAGGTGATGATAAATTCCTGATTGAGCGGCACATCGGTCACTTCCACTGGCGGATTTTGCGCGCCGCCTTTCAAGGCGAAATTGGCGACAAACGCGCCGCGCGTGCTGAACTTCCATTCGAGCGAATCCTGCAAGGCATTGCCGAGCGTGTCGGTCAAGCCTTTTTCCACGCGGGCGGAATAGGTCGTTCCGCTTTTGAGTTTTGCTTCGGGCGTGAAGATATACACGGATGAGTTAAGCCATTCCCCGCGCCCTGAAATGGACGGGCTGAACGTTACAGGCTGGGGAAGTTTTGCCTGCTCCTCAACCATGCCGAGCGGC
>DAOTZP010000203.1:0-5029 GCA_034434265.1 Anaerolineales bacterium
CATCCGCGAGTTGAAAGTCGGCGACGCGGTGAACCTTTCCGGCATAATGGTCACCGGACGCGACGCCGCGCACAAGTGGATGATTGAAACGTTCATCAAGAAAACGCGCGCGCCGCAAGGCGACGATTTGCAAGTGTACGAGGAATTAAAAAAATTATTGAACGGCTCGGTCATCTATCATTGCGGACCTGTCGTTTCGGGGCTGGAGACGAAAGAATATAAATTTGTCGCCGCCGGACCGACGACCTCCATCCGTGAGGAGCCGTATCAAGCCGATGTGATGAAACACTTCAACGTCAAGGGAGTCATCGGAAAAGGCGGCATGGGCGCAAAGACGCTGAGGGGATGTCAGGAAACGCCCGGCGTGTATTTCCATGCCATTGGCGGCGCGGCTTCTTACATAGCCCAAACGGTGGTCAAGGTGCATGGCGTGTTCAAAATGGAATTTGGCGTGCCGGAAGCCATGTGGGTAATTGAAGTTAAAGACTTCCCCGCGGTTGTAACAATGGACTCGCACGGCGGAAGCCAGCACGCGGTGATTGATGAAGCGTCTAAAAAAGTTTTGGAGGGCTTGCTCGAAAAACCGTACTAATCCCTTACCCTGCCCCTTCAAAAATGAGAGTTTTTTTTAAGAGGACACATGACCAAACCAACCTTCAAATGGGACGACCCGTTTTTGCTCAACGACCAACTGACCGACGAAGAGCGCATGGTGCGCGACACGGCGCGAAGATACTGCCAGGATAAACTCATGCCGCGCATTCTCGAAGCGAATCGAAATGAAACGTTTCACCGCGAGATTATGACTGAAATGGGCAGCATGGGATTTTTAGGCAGCGCCATCGCGGAGGAATACGGCGGGGCGGGCTTAAACTATGTGGCATACGGACTCATCGCCCGCGAAGTCGAGCGTGTGGACAGCGGATACCGTTCCGCGATGAGCGTGCAAAATTCGCTCGTCATGCATCCCATCAACGAATACGGCACGGAAGAACAAAAGAAAAAATATCTCCCCAAACTCGCCAGCGGAGAATGGGTGGGCTGTTTTGGCTTGACCGAGCCAAATCACGGCAGCGACCCCGCCAGCATGGAAACCCGCGCCAAAAAAGTGGACGGCGGTTTTGTTTTGCACGGCAACAAAATGTGGATTACCAATTCGCCCATTGCGGATGTGTTCATCGTTTGGGCAAAATTGGATGGCGAGATTCGCGGCTTCATCCTTGAAAAAGGCATGAAGGGACTCTCCGCGCCAAAGATTGAAGGCAAGTTTAGTTTACGCGCCAGCGCAACAGGCGAGATTGTGATGGACGAAGTCTTTGTCCCCGAAGAAAACATCTTCCCCGAAATAAAAGGGCTGAAAGGTCCGTTTGGGTGTTTGAACAAAGCGCGGTACGGCATTGCCTGGGGCGCGTTGGGCGCGGCGGAATTTTGCTGGCACGCGGCGCGGCAATACACGTTAGACCGTCCGCAGTTTGGGCGTCCGCTGGCGGCGAATCAACTCATTCAACTGAAACTGGCTAATATGATGACCGAAATTACGCTTGGCTTGCAGGGCGCGCTGCGCGTAGGACGTTTGATGGACGAAGGCAAAGCCGCGCCCGAAATGATTTCGCTCATCAAGCGTAATTCATGCGGCAAAGCGTTGGAAATTGCCAGAACCGCGCGCGATATGCACGGCGGCAACGGCGTTTCGGACGAGTATCACGTCATTCGGCATGTGATGAATTTGGAAGCCGTGAACACCTACGAAGGCACGCACGACATTCACGCGCTGATTTTAGGCAGGGCGCAAACGGGCATACAAGCATTCAGCGCGTAAAGCAAACCTCCGGGACCTTGAAAATCCCGGAGGCTTTTTTATTCCAAATGCCCTTCCAAACACGTCACGCCTTCCGCGCCGACTTCCGCGCTGTGAACAATATTGGCGGGTAAATCCAGCCTGTCGCCCGCCTTCAATTCAATTTTCATTTTCAACACGGGAAGATGAAAGGTAATACTTCCGCGCACAACGTAGATGACCTTGTGATACCCATGTTTGTGCGCGGAATACAGGTCATGCGGGTTGTTTGACCATGAATAAGGATTCAATTTTTGCTGCTGCATCATCTCGGTCAGAAGTTTTTCGGTGGGCGGATTTGCCGCCTCCCATCGGGTAATGTGCGGGTTGCTCATTTTTCCACCTTTTGCATAAAAAAATTCATGGCACAGCCTCAAAGGGGTAGCCAGCCTCGACCCAAGCCGCCAAACCGCCAAGCATCGGGTTCACGCGCGCAAACCCATTCTGAAGCATAAGGAACGCCGCACGGGCGCTCGTATGTTCATTTGTTCAGGTGCAATAGGTGATAATCCAGCGGTCTTTTTTCAATTGCAAATTTGCGGCGTTCCGTTCAATCAATGACAGCGGAAAGTTGATTGCGCCCGTAATGTGCGCCCGGGCAAACGAAGCTTCGCTGCGCACGTCGAGGATGATGGCTTCGCCGCTGTCGAGCGCGGCTTTTGCCTCTTGCACGGTGACGCGCGGAACCGCGTCTTCACTTGCGGGGAGAACGACTCGCGTTGGCGGAATCGGACTCGGCGTGGATGTGGATGGCAGCGCGGCGCACGCGGTTGAAATCACAACAACAAAGAAAAAGAGAAAAGCGTATCGCATGTTGAGATAACCTCCGAAGTCCCGCGCCGCCCTGCGGGGAAAGACCCCGGAGGTTTGTTCAAATTACAGCTCGCAGTATCGTTCCACGCGCTTGGCAAGAATGGCAATGCTCTCCGCCCAGAATTTTTTGGTGCGGATGTTGATGCCAAAGCGGTCGGCAAGTTCCGCCGCGCGGTGTTCGCCTGTCGAAGCAAGCAGTTCCTTATACGCGGGGACAAAATCCTCGCCGCGTTTTTGATACACGGCATACAAGCCGGTTGCAAACAACAAGCCAAAGGCATACGGGTAATTATAAAACGCGCGTTCGCTGGAATAGTAGTGCGGCTTCCATGTCCACATGAATTTTTGCAAATACCTCTCATCCAGCCCGTCGCCGTAGGTGGCTTTTTGCGCGCGTTCCATGATGTCGTTCAAATCATCGGCGGAAAGTTCCGCTTTGGCGCGGCGTTCAAAGACTTCCTTCTCAAAGAGATAGCGCGAATAAATATCCACAATCACCTGCGAGGCGTTGTTGAGTTGCGCTTCGAGAATTGCCAGCGCTTCATCGCGTCCGGCAGCGGCGGCAAGCGCGGCTTCGGTGACGATGGTTTCGCACATGATGGAAGCGGTTTCGGCAAGCGTCATTGGCGTATTTTGCTGCAAGGGCGTTTTGTTTGCCTGATACGCGCATTCGTTATGGAAGGCGTGACCGAGCTCATGCGCCAGCGTGCCAACCTGGTCAAACGAGCCGTCAAAGTTGGCAAGAATGCGGCTTTCTTTCACCGCGTCCACACCCATGCAGAATGCGCCGCCGCGTTTGCCTTCGCGCTGTTCGGCGTCAATCCAGTTGCTGTCAAAGGCGCGTTTGGCAAACGCCCCCAATTCGGGCGAAAATTGATTGAAGTTGCGCACAATAAAATCGCGCGCTTCGCCAAACGAATACACTTTGTCGGTTTTGCCCATTGGCGCAAACAGGTCCCACCAGGCAAGTTTTTCCTTTCCGAGCAGTTTTGCCTTGTGCTGAAAATACTTGCGAAAGACCGGAAAGGAATCTTTCATGGCGCCGAGCATGGCTTCAAGCGTGGCGCGGTCCATGCGGGCGGCGTCAATCGAAGCGTGCAGGTTGTCTTCGCGTCCGCGTTTTTTATCGAGCGTAATCGTTTCGCCTTTTACGCCGTTCAAGCAAGCGGCGAGCGTTTCCTTCACGCCCTCCCATGCGGCATTTTCCGCCTCATAGGCGCGGCGGCGGGTGTCTTCATCGGGATGCGAGCGCAGGTTAATGAGCGCGGGCATGGGCATCTTTTTCTTTTCGCCGTTTATTTCAAAATCCACAGACATTTGCGAAGTGACCGTGCCTTGCAGTTTGCCAAAGGCATTGCCGCCGCTGAGCGACATTTCCGCGGCGAGAATTTCCTCCGCTTCGCTCATCATGTATTTGGATTGTTCCACCGCTTCAAGCAGGATGAACTCATGCGCCTTCGCGGAGGGATTCGTCCGGGCGGCTTTTTTCACGGCTGGTTTGCCCAGCTTCCCCACCCATGCTTGAAACTTGGTGTTAAGCGCGCTGCCCTGCACGGAGGCTTGCTCAAATTCCGAAAGGATGCGCATGGCTTCTTTGTTGCGCGAATCGGTGGTGACAAATGAATAGATGTAAGAGCCCATTGTCTCAGCCAGTTCAAACAGCGCGTTGAATCTATCCACCGCTTCGCCCAGCAGTTTGCCGAGCTTCTTCGGGGCGGTTTTGGAATCCGCTTTGCTGGCTTTTTTAAGAAAGGCTTCCATCTCATCCAGCATGGTTTTGTATTTCTTAAATGCGGCTTTGAATTGCTTGGAATCAAGCGAGGGATAGACGTTTGTCAAATCCCAACGGGTGGGGGTATCGGACATGAGAATCTCCTGTTGCGTAAAAGTGATGCCTTAAGTATAACTGGATTGGGAACAAAAAACGCCAGTCAAAAGTCATTTTTACATTGGATTTGGAATATTTGGAAGCCTGTAGCGCAAATCAGAGATTTGCACTACAGGCTGCCCCCAAAAATATTCCACGCCCTTTTGCAATTTACGGCTTGTTTTTATTCGCATAAACCAATACAATAATCAAGCAGGAGGCACTCCATGAAACAGGATAAATTTCTCACCGGCATTTTAGTTGGCATTGGCGCGCTGATTATTCTGGCGCTGATTCTGTTCTTTGCGCGGCAGGGCGGCAGCCGGGAATATGTGGCGGATTCCACGCCCGACGGCGTGGTTCACAACTACGTTTTAGCCGTGCTAAACAAAGACTACCAAAAAGCCTACGGCTACCTTGCCGACTTAAAACATAAACCCACCTACGAAGATTTTCGCCAGTCTTTCTTTAATGGCGAAATACAACCCGCCAACACGGGCGTGGATGTGGGC
>DAOTZP010000204.1:0-2909 GCA_034434265.1 Anaerolineales bacterium
GCCAGTTCGGAATTCCAGCCGTTGTCGAAGTGAACCGCCAGCGGGCGCAGCCCCATGCGTTTTGCCATATACGCAAGATACGAGCTGTCCACTCCGCCGCTTACTCCGATGATGCAGTCATATTCTTTGCCGCTGCCTTCCCGCTTGATTTGGCGGATGATTTCTTGCAGGCGTTTTTCGCGCCCGGCGGCATCTGCAAACAATTCATTTTTTACGCGGTTTCGATAGCGGCGGCAATGATTGCACACGCCATTTTCATCGAATGTGATTTCGGGGTCGCTCGTGTCTATGATGCAGTTGGAACAAATTTGGTAAGGTCTGGTCATGTAACTCCTGAAATGCCAGCCAGGCTTTTTTTAATTTCCGCCTGACTTGGGTAATTGATTAGCACTGCGCGGTGTCTTCCTTGAAATACAAACATGCTGCCAGCCGCCGCCGCCGAAGCGCCCGCTTTAATCGCGTTGCGCACATCCTCCAATTTCCCCGCGCCGCCGCAGGCAATAACCGGAATGTTTACGGATTCGCTTATCTTGCAAATTAGGTCCAGGTCATACCCTTGCATGGTTCCGTCGCGGTCTATGCTGTTTAGTATCAACTCGCCCGCGCCCAAGGATTCCATTGTTTGCGCAAATTCCAGCGGGTCTTTGCCTGTGCCTTTTTTTCCGCCAAAAACACGGACTTCATTTTTGCCCCAGAAATTTTTTTTATAATCTACGCATACCACCACGCTCGAAGAGCCAAATACATCTGCGGCTTGGCGCACAAGGTTGGGGGTGAAAAAAGCCGCGCTGTTGAGGATGATTTTTTCCGCGCCCATGGCGAGAATCCGCCGGGCGTCTTCCACATTTTGAATTCCACCGCCATAACCAACGGGCATGAAAGCTTCCGAAATAACTTCGTGAATCAGGTCAAATTGAATTGGCTGCTTGTGCGGTGTGGCGCGAACATCAAGCAGGACAATCTCATCCGCTTCACGTTCATTGAAAATTTTCACCGCGTTGCGCGGGTCGCCAACATAAACCGGCTTTTGAAAGCGGGTGGTTTTAACCAACCCGCTGCCGCTAAGCAACAATACGGGAATTACGCGTGGCAGTATCATGGCGTCCATTCCATAAAATTTTTTAACAACTTCATGCCGTATTTGTGGCTCTTCTCCGGGTGAAACTGCGCCCCGACAATATTATCCCGCGCAATGACCGAATGAAAAGCAAAGCCGTATTCGGTGACTGCAACAACAAGTTCCGGCGCGCGGCATTGCAGGTAATATGAGTGCGTAAAATAAAAGCGCGCTTCGCTTTCCAAACCTTTGAGGATGGGATGCGGGCGCACGACTTGAATTTCGTTCCATCCCATGTGCGGCACGCGCAGCCGCCGCGCCGCATCTTCAAACCGAAATCGAACCGCTTCCGCAGGCAGCCAGCCAAGACCGGGCAGTTGACCTTCCTCGCTTCCTTGCGCAAACAGTTGCAGTCCCAAACATACGCCAAGTATGGGCGTTTTTTCCACAAGCGCTTTTTGGCGCAATGCGTCTATCAGCCCGTATTTGCGCAGGCGGGTCATACCGGCGTCAAATGCGCCAACGCCCGGCAGAATCAATTTTTCCGCTGCGGCAATTTGCTCCGCGTCGCTGGTCAGGCGGGCGGGGATGCCGAGATATTTGAGCATGTTAACGATGGAGCCGGGATTGCCCATGCCGTAATCAATAACGGTAATCATTTTTTCCATTGGTCCACCGCCAGTTGATAGACGCGCAACATTTCCTGCGCGAGCGCGTTTTCGTCCAATGCGCGGACGGTTTCGCGCCCTGCAATTTTACCCCCGCGGACAAGTACTTGTTTCAGCGCGCGGGCAATGCTCTGCGGAGAATCGTCCACACAGACAAGGCAGCCTTCAATATTTCCAATGCGCTGGCGCATATCGCCGACATCCGTGCCGACAACGGGGACATTACATGCGAGGGCTTCTTTGACCACGTTTGAGGAGCCTTCGTGCGTTGAGACGAGCAGCAGCACATCGCTGGCGTTGAGGTAGTAAGGCATGTCGGAATAAGGGATGTTTTGCGCGGGAATCATTTGCAGGTTGAAATCTTTTTCCAGCAACTTAGCGGCGGCACAGGCAAGCGGGTAACGTTTTTCGGGCGCGTTGGGGCTGCCGCCAAAGAAGATAATTTTCTTGTCCGGGGGTAAGTTCAATTTTTGCCGCGCAACGCTTTGTTCGATGGGCTGAAACATTTCCAAGTCCAAGCCGCTGGGGATAATGTGATAGCGCCGTTTGGGCAGATTTTTAATCATTGCCTCAGCGACGACCACCGCTTCGTCAGCCGCCCATGCCGCAAAATACGAAAAGGCGCGCAGGAGCCAGCCGTGCCAAGTATATTTCCCCGCAGCATTGACGATTCCCTGCACGTCGCTGCCGCGAAAGGTTACAACCAAAGGAAGTTTTTTAGGAAGAGCGGGGAAGGCGCTTTGTCCAAATTGGGCGTGAATCAGGTCAAAGGTTTTGGACTTCATCCGCCTGCGGACGCGCATCCAAGCGCGCATGTAATTTACGGGGTTCTTGCCGCCGTAGAAGTGAAAGACTTCAATATCCGCGCCGGTTTTGCGTAAATGCTCCACTTGCCGCCCCATGAATGTGGAGGGCCAGTCGGTGGTAATCATGAGGATTCGCATATCAGCTCAGCGTCTTTTCATATACTTCTTCCATCTCTTGCAGCATCCGCTCGATGGAGAATAATGACTCGATGCGCCGACGTCCGGAGACGCCGTATGCGCGGGCGGTTGCGGGGTTTTGCAGGAGGAAGAGCAGCGCGTCCGCCATTTTTTGAGGGTCTCCAAAAGGCGTTAGCAAGCCGGTTTTTCCATGCACAATCACTTCGCTGTTTCCGCCAACATCGGTGGCAACCACCGGCA
>DAOTZP010000205.1:0-4702 GCA_034434265.1 Anaerolineales bacterium
TTGGGGTGGGCGTGCATGTCAGCGTAGGGGATGCGGCTGGGGCGGGGGTGAATGTTTGGGTTGCAGAAAGGGCGGGAGGGTTGTTCCCGCACGCGGAAAGCAGAATCGAACCAATCACAAAAAGAAAAAAAGCGCGCTGCATGTTTGTCATTCTTGAATCGGCAATGTATATCCGCCATCCACCACAATGGTTTGCCCGACAATCATGGATGCAGCGGGAGAGCAAAGAAACGCCACCACGCCCGCCACATCTTCCGCGCTGACCAGTTTTTTCGCGGGCGACTGCTCGATGAATTTTTGAATGATGTTTTCCTTGCTGCCCATCGAAGCAAAGCGGCGCAGGGCTTCGGTATCCACCACGCCGGGGGAAACCGCGTTAACGTTGATGTTTTTGGAAATCAACTCCACACCAAGATAGCGGGTAAGCGCTTCGATGGCGGCTTTGCTCGCGCCGACCACCACATAATCGGGCAGCACGCGCACCGACCCCGCGCTGGAAAGACTGACGATTTTACCGCCGCCGCGTTTTTCCATAAGCGGCACGGCGCGCTGCGCGGCAAACAACAAGGCACGGGCGTTGATGTCCATCGTCCAATCCCAGCCTTTGGGTTTTTGTTCCATCGCGGGTTTGTTGTAGCCCGAAGCGGCGTTGTGAATAAAAATATCCAGCCCGCCGAATTCTTTTTCGATTTCATCGAATACATGGTTAAGTTCGTCCAGCTCGCCCATATTGGCTTTTATCAGCAGGGCGCGGCGTCCGAGTTTTTCCGCTTCGCGGGCGGTTTCTTCGGCGGGCGCGCGGTTGCGAAAAAAGTTGATGACCACATCCGCGCCGCGCCCGGCAAAATGCAAGGCAATGGCGCGTCCAATGCCGCGCCCGGAGCCGCTGACAAAAACGGTTTTGTTTTCAAAAGAATAGTTTGTCATGGGAATATTTTTTATGTATCAAAATACAAATTCAAATCCGAACAATCAAAGCGGTTGCCGCAGTTGGCGCAGGCGACTTTGCAATTTCGCTCGCGCATTTCCGCGCCGCAGCGGTCGCACAGCCAGATGCGCTTTTCCTCCCAAATCACAGGTTTGAAAAGCGACGCGGGGAAATCATCCATGCGCTCTTCGCCGAGGGATTGTAAAATCGAAGCCGCGTATTCCACATCATCGCGCAGCCGTTTCACTTGAATTCCAAAATAAACATCGGGGAATTTTTTTAACCATTTGACGCAGCGGGCGTATAACTTTAATGCGCCGTTGTAATTGCGGCGCGAGATGTGCAAATAAAAGACTCCCGCCTGCAAAATACCGCGATACAAATCGCGGACTTCGCCTGTTTCTTCGCGCCATGCGGCTTCGAGTTCTTCATGCGCTTCAAAAAACTCATGACGGTTAAACAATTTCATGCCTGCGACGGCTTGGGGATGAAGAAATTTCAACGCCATAAAAATCAGCGCGAAAGTATATCACAGCCAAATGGTAGAATTTAAGCAAAGGAGAACAACATGACCCGGATTGCGTTTTATGCAAGCGTCCTCTTAAGCGCGGCTTCGCTGGCATGGGGGTTTGCCCCGCTGCCCGCATTGGCGAACTGGCTGCTTGCGCTGTGCGCGGTCTGGATTGTTTCGCCGAGCTTGTACTGGTCATGGTTTTCCACGCCCGCGTTAATTTTGATTGTCATCGCGGCGGCGTTTGGGTTGTGGCTCAGGCTACCCCCGGGCTGGATGTTTGCGGGCGGAATCTTCGCGCTCACCGCATGGGATATGAACGACTTGCAGCGGCGCCTGCGCGTGACAGCCAAAACCAAAGAAACGCGCGAAGCGGAAAAAATACACATCTTCAAAACCAGCATGGTGGCGGCGGCGGGGCTGGCATTTGGCTCCATTACCATGCTGCTGCGCCAAATGTTCACAAGCGATTGGGGAATTTTCCTTGCCCTTTCTGCTGCAATCATGCTCACCCAACTGATTGGATGGATACGCAAAACAGAATGAGAGATTACTTCAAAAAACAAATTGCCGTTCCGCAAGACCACGGCTCGTGGGTGTTTATTCTCAGCCCGCTGCTGATTGGATTTTTTGCAGGCGAAAGTTTCAACGCCGCCGGGGTTTATCTTTTCGCGGCAGCCATGTCCGCATTTATGATTCGCCAGCCGGTCACAATTGCCGTCAAAGCGATTACGGGCAGACGTCCCAAATCGGATTTGCCCGCCGCCCTGTTTTGGGCGCTCATCTACGGCGCGATTGCCGCGCTCGCGCTGTTTGCTTTAATACTGAATGGATTCGCGTACCTCTTATATTTAGCCGTCCCGGGCGTTCCCGTCTTTGCGTGGCATTTGTGGCTGGTCGGCAAACGCGAGGAGCGAAAACAAGCAGGGGTTGAAATCATCGCCACGGGCGTTTTATCGCTCAGCGCGCCCGCCGCGTATTGGGCGGTTTCCGGCGGGTATGCTCCGCTTGGGTGGTGGCTGTGGGTGTGGACGTGGCTGCAATCCGCGGCGAGTATCATCCATGCCTATTTGCGCCTTGAGCAGCGCGAGTTAAAAGAAAAGCCGTCCAATTCAATCCTATGGAAGATGGGCAGCCGCGCCTTGCTTTACACGACATTTAACCTTCTCGCTTCGCTCATTTTTGGGCTGGCAGGTTGGATTCCGCCGTTTGTCTTTTTGCCGTTTTTATTACAATGGCTCGAAACGCTTTGGGGCATTACGCATCCAGCCATTCAATGGAAACCCACGCGCATTGGCATCCGTCAATTCATTGTCAGCATTTTATGGACGGTTTTGTTCATTCTGGTTTGGAGATAAAACAAAAGGCGCAGGGGACGTTCTCCAACATCCATATTTGGAGACAAGCAACAAGGCGCAGGGGACGTTCTCCAACGTCCGCGCTTAAAGATAGGAGTTAGAAATGAATGAAGTAAAATGGGCATTATTAACCGAAGTACTAGGCAGAGCGGAAGCGGAATTGATGAAACTGTATTTTGAATCAAAAAAAATTCCGCTGCAAACCTTTGAAGAAGCCACAACATCAAGCGTCATCCCGGTCACATTTGGCAGGGTGATGATTTATGTGGAAGAAAAGAACTTGAAAAAAGCGCAAAAACTGCTCAAAGAGTACCAAGAAAAAACAAAATAATCACGGAGAGGTAAAAATGGATTTTGACCTGAACGAAGAACAAAAAGCATGGAAAAAAGCCGTCCACGATTTTGTGGAAAAGGAAATAAAGCCAAAAGCGCGCGAAGTGGACGAAACCGAATCGTTCAACTGGGAAGCGGTTCGCAAAGGCGGACCTTTGGGCTTGCTTGGCATGAGCATCCCCGAACAATACGGCGGCTCGAATGTCGATTCAATTTCAAACGCGATTGCGATGGAAGAGCTCGGCTGGGGATGCGGCTCAACAGCGCTGGCATTCACCGCGCACAACGGGCTTGGCACTGCGCCAATTGCGCTTTACGGTTCGGAGGAACTTAAGCAAACATGGCTGCCATTGGTCGCCAGTGGAAAGAACAAACTCGGCGCGCTGGCATTGACCGAACCCGGCGCTGGCTCCGACATTCAAGGCGGCATAACCACCAAAGCGGAAAAAGACGGAAACGAATGGGTGATTAACGGCGCGAAGATGTGGTGCACCAACGCGGGCATCGCCGAATACATCATCACGCTTGTCCGCACAGACCCGAAAGGCGGCAGCAAATCATTGAGCATGATTCTTGTGCCGACAGATTCAAAGGGCTTGAAAATCGGTCCCGCAGAAAAAAAGATGGGCTTGCGCGGCTCGCCCACGCACGGCGTCACTTACGACAACGTGCGCGTGCCGCTGGGAAACTTGGTCGGCGAGGAAGGACGCGGCTTGCAGCAAACGCTCGCCACGCTCGACGGGGGAAGAATCAGCATTGGCGCAATCAGCATCGGGTTGGCGCAAGCCGCGCTTGAATCCGCTGTGGAATACGCCCGCCAGCGTCAAGCCTTTGGTCAAAGCCTGTCTGAATTTCAGGCAATTCAATTCAAGCTGGCAAACATGGCGGCGGAAATTGAACTCGCGCGCACGATGATTCACAAAGCCGCATGGTTGAAAGACATGGGGCGCGCATACAGCAAGGAAGCCGCCATTGCAAAGCTATTCGCCACCGAAATGGCGGAACGCGTTTGTTACGAAGCCATTCAAATTCACGGCGGGTATGGGTACAGCCGCGAATACAACGTGGAACGCATGTACCGCGATGCGCGCTTGATGACCATCGGCGAAGGCACCAGTGAAATTCAACGGCTGGTGATTGCGCGGCATGTGCTTTCGGGAAAATAAAGCAGCGATTTTTTAAGGAATTGTACTTGTTTTCACTTGTAATTTGGAGTATGATTCTAATGTTTGGGTTATACCCCAAAAAATCCATCTTACATTTCTGATTAAAATAGGAGAAGAAATGACCAAACGTTCGATGTTCGTCTTACTTGGTCTGCTTGTGACCGTGTCCATGGTCCTTGCAGCCTGCGGCGGCGCTGCCACGCCCGCTGTGGAAGAACCCGCCGCGACCGAAGCGCCCGCTACGGAAGCCCCCGCTGCAACCGAAGCGCCCGCCACCGAAGCCCCCGCCACCGAAGCCCCCGCCGAACCCGCCATTGGCTCGCCCGAACACCCCATCAAAGTGTTGTTTGTGCCGTCTGTGGATGCGGCTGAAATCATCGCCGGAGGAGATTTGCTCGCGCAAACC
>DAOTZP010000206.1:0-2544 GCA_034434265.1 Anaerolineales bacterium
TGCCGCTGATTAATTCTTCGCTTAAGCCGATTGTGGTTTTTGGAAATTCGCGGTTTTTGAAACCGGTTGCCGCAGCGTATTCGAGCATTTGATTGTCTGCATTAAAGACCAGCACGGCAGCCGCGTCTGCGCCCATTTTTTCGAGGATGCTTTCCGTAAGAATTTTTAAGGTGATGCGCAAATCGAGGCTTGAAACAATGGCGGTATCCAGCTCGCGCAGGGTGGTGAGCTGCGAAATTTGCTCTTGTTCGCGCTCAATCAGCCGCGACCGGTGGATGGCGCTTCCGGCAATTTCCGCAATGGTGGCGAGCAATCGAATTTGATTTTCATGCGTTTTGCGCGCGGCGGGGGCTAAATAGCAAATCACGCCGATTATCCCTGTTGTGGTTTGAATTGGCAGAGCCATGCCGTTCCAATCCTTTTCAGCGGGAGAATCGTTTTTGTCTTGCGTGTGGATGCTTTTGTTTGAAATAAAAACATTTTTTCCGCTGTTGAACGTATTGCCTGCAATCGCTTTCAGTTCTTTGAAATTGGGTTTTGGCATTGACCTGAAATAACCGCTGGCAGCCTTCATTTGCAGTTCGTGATTTTCGGTTTCGTATAACCAGATTGCCACTGAATCCGTATTGAGCGTTTGTTTGATTTCATTCAGCAGAATTGGAAACATATCGCTGGTGCGCTGCGCCGCGCGTAACGTGGTGGAGATGCGGCTGATGATTTCCAGCTCGTTTAATCGCTCTCTGGTTTCCGTCAGCAGGCGGATGTTTTCCAGCGCGGTTGCAGCCTGATGAGCAAATGTTTGTACAATCACCGCGTCATTTTCCGTGTACGCGCCGTGGATTTTGCTATCCAGATTGATTTGCCCTATTACCTGTCCGCGCGAAATGAGCGGCACGCCCATCCAGCCATGCGTGTAATTGACCTCGCCCCAGTTTTCAAAGCGTGAATCTTTTTGGGCGTCTTCAAGAATGAGCGCTTTTCCGGTTTCGTAAACGGAGCGGCACAAACTATTTTGTGAAGGAAACAAGCCGCCCTGCACATTTTCAAAGTTTGGAATGTTTCGTCCGGCGGTGACGCGAATGCCCTCTTTTTCAACTTCAAAAATGGTTGCGCTGTCGTAAGGCGCAATTTTATAAAGCCAGTCGAAAATGGTTTCATACAGTTCGGGAATATCCAAAGGGTGTTTGAGCGCGGTGGCGGCATTCATCAGGATTTCCGCATTGGCTCTGCGGAGTTTTTCCATTTTCAACAGGTTGCTTTTGCGCCAAAAATTAACAATTCCATTGGCAATTGTGGTCAGTAATTTTTCGTCGTTTTCGTTGAATGCGTTTTCCATGCGGCTTTCCACGTTAATCACGCCAAGACAGGTTTCCCCGTCCAGTATTGGGACGCAAATTTCCGATGCAATTTGTTCGGATGAGGGAATGTAAGCAGGCTCTTCCTTTGTATTTCCAATGCGAATTGGTTTTTTGGTCAAGGCGCATTTTCCAATCAAGCCCTGTCCGATTGGAATGATTGTGCTTTGCGCGTTTTCTTCCCTGTAAGAAGGGTGGGGCGATAATATTTTCTGCCCGCTGTCGGGCAAATATACGCCGCAGTTATCCGGATACAGCATGTCCCCGATGGTATTGGTGATGTGTTGTATTAACTCATCCAGCGTTTGCGAAACGGTCTCCGCATACGTTACGGAGTGAAGGATGGCAAGTTCTTTAATTTGCCTTTGCTTGAATTCTTCATCCTGTTTTTGCTGGGTAATATCAAGCATGAATCCCTGCCAAAAGCGTGGCGCGCCGTGTTCGTCCCGAATCAGAATGGCGTTTTCCCTAATCCACACATAATGCCCGTCTTTGTGGCGCAGGCGGTATTCCGCAACAAAAGGCTCGCCTGTTTTGTTCGTATGCTCCACCAGCTCCATGATGGCTTTTTTTTCCTGCGGGTGAAGCAATTCTTCCCAGATATTCGGCGTGTTTTCCCACTCTTCAAGCGAATATCCCAGTATATCCTGCACGCGCGGGTTGATGTATTTTGATTTGTTCGGGTCTTCAAACGGGTCTAAAAAAACAATTGCTGGCATTTTTTCCGCCAGCATTTTGTAGTATTGTTCCGCTTCGCTGATGGTTGCAGGAAGAACGGTTTTTCGTTTTTGGTTTTGCCTGATTCCCAAAACAAAAAGCAGGAAAACAACTGATAAGACAAGCCCGAAAATTTCTTTAATCCTCGCCGGGGTTTCTCCTTGACTTGAAAATAATAAAGCAATGAAGAAGCCGCCGTAAAAAATCCAGATTGCGCCCAGTAAAAAATATATTACAACTGCAAGCAGTATAAAAATTTTGCTTTGGTGGTTCATGATTTTTTGGCAGGATAAAGACAACCGTCATACTCATTTTACTATATTTGGATTTACGAAAAATTATGACTTTTTCGGTAAATTAACCCAAGTTGCCACCCTTGCTTAATTTTTTACCGCAGAGGCGCGGAGGACACGGAGAAATTCATTAAAAACTCTGCGCCCTCTGCACATCGGCGGTTCAAAACAGGCAAAAT
>DAOTZP010000207.1:0-4737 GCA_034434265.1 Anaerolineales bacterium
AATGCGGTCCGCAGTTGACCGGGTTGGATGTTGTAAACTGCTCAAAATAACGCCAGAATGCGCCGCTGTATTTTTCATCGCCGCTGATGTGAAAGGCGCGCGCGAGGATGTACGCCCAGCCAAAGCGGGCTGGCTCCCAAATGAATTTGATGTCGCCGGGCAGTTTGATTTTGCCGGTTTCAAATTCCGTCCAATGCGCGGGCTGCCAGCCGCCGGAAAGTTGAATTTCAGCCCAATCGCCGCCGAACATGCGGAATTTGCCCGCCGCAATTTCATCCGCTTCGCGCAGCAGGGCAGATTGTTCATCGCCGCCCATCGTGTTGAGAATGATTTGACGCGGCGGCGGTTGAAATAAAGGAGCGAAGGAAAAACCCGTTGGCGGGGCTGCGTTGATTGGGGTTGCCCGCCTGTAATGCCCCGTTTTCAGCCCCAATTTATACAGGGCAATCAAAGCCAGCGGGCGCGGTCCCAACTGAAAGGCAAGTTTGAAAACGCGCGAAAGAACGTTCATGGCAAAAAATAAACTCACCCGCGGGAGTGAAACTTCGGGTGAGTCTTTGTTTTATTGTGCAGCAATCATACCGGGCGGTTTGCGCTATAAGGAGGATGTCCGCAGTTTGCGCGCAAATAAAATCACGATGATAAATGCAAGCGTCATAACAACCATGCCGGGCAAGCCGTATTCATCCATAAAGCCGGTATCCGCCAGTTGTGCAGGCGGGGTAAGGGTGGGCATGGCAGCCGCAGTTTGCTCGGCGGAGACGGCTTTGGTGAGCGCCGCCGCAACGGTGGATGTCGCCGCCGCTTGCGTTCCAGATACGCCTGCCTCGCCGCCGGGGAAGAGCGCCGGGTCTTGCGTGGGGGTGGCTGAGGGTTCATTTACCACCGGCGGGGTGGCGGTGGGCGTGGGGGAAAGCGTTTGCGTGGGCAAAATGGACGCTTCAAATGTGGCAGTCAATGCCTGATTAATAAAGTTATTCGCCGCAACCGCTGTTTGTGTGGCTGCGGCAGCCAGCGCCTGCTGTTGCTGCGCCGCGCCGCGCGAGCTGAATAAATACACGCCGCCCAGACAAGCGACTGAAATCAAAATCAAACCGCCAAGAATGCCAACCGCAATCATAAATGTGCGGTTGTTATTTGACTCTTCAGGGAGTTCTTCTTCCGCTTCAGTGGTCAGTGGGTTGTCGTTATTTTCATCAAACATCATGGAGCACTCTCCTTAAGCAAGGTCAAAAAGATTGCGGGTATTATCCCACAACTTCCAGATTTACGAGGGGAATCGTTACGCTTTCGCCATTCTCAAGTTTCACTTCGGCGCACGGGGCGCGCAGCCCGCTGGGCAGGGTGGTTAAGCCGGGCAGCAGGCTGGCGATTGTGCCGAGTTTGCCCATTGCGGGCGGGCGGCGCATTCGCACTTGCAAACCGGGCGCAAAGTCTTGCGTATCATGCAGTTGGGGCGCTTCTGTGGAAACAGGCAGGGGAATAATCACTTCCGGTCTGCCGCCGCTGTAACGGTCATACGGCTCGGCGTTGACTGTCGCCTCGCGTTTGGTGTTGGTGGTGAGCAGTTTGTACGCCAGCGGGTTCATGGGCATCGGTCCAAAACCGTCTGTGACCATGATGGGGTAGCGCATTTCACGCGCCAGCGGAATGAGCGAAGGATAAATGCTGGAAAGGATTAATCCACGCACGGGCAGTTCGGCTGCGGCTTTGAATGTTTCGCCATCTTTCACAATGCCGCCCAAAATAACCGACCCGCGCAGGCTGACATCCAACTGGCTGCTGGTCAGCACGCTTTCAGCGGATTCAGTCAAGTTAATGAGCTGTCCGGAATCAATTCTGCCGTTGCCCCACACGCCTTGAATTAACGCGCCTGCGGTTTGAATGACCACGCCGTAATCGGGAATAATCTCTATGACATTGCCGGGAATACCGGCGCGCAGTTCCATTTTGGCTTCGCCGACTTCCATTAAAACCTGACCGCCTCCGACTGCCACCACGCGCCCGTCACGCGGGACGGTGACGCGGCGGGCAAACAAGCCCCTGCCCGCCGCAATTTCAGTTCCCGCCGCGATCCGCTGGTCCACTTTGCATTGGATGAGTTTATCGGCGGCTTTGGTGGAGATGCGCAGAATGCGCGCCACATCGAGCAACACATGTTCGCGCGCCCAGCGGGCTTCTGCAACCACGTCGCCGGGGTTGACCTTTTGATTCATTTTCACCAGCGTATCGCCTTTCACCGGCAAAACGCGCTGGCGGATGATGTTTGCAAAACCAACAATATGATTGACAGGCGCTTGCATGTTTATTCGCCTCCCAACGTCCACGACCATTTTTTGATGAAGTCGCGCCGCCGCGCAGGGTCTGAGGGCAAGTTCAACGGGCGTCCGCGTCCGTCGAAGACGACGCCAACCGCGCCGCCGCTGACTTGAAATTTGCTGCCGCGCCCGGGACCAAATCCAATATCCACTCCGCGCATACACTGTACTTCGAGCGTGCCAACTTCGCCGCCGGATAAAGGCAATGTTTCAAGGCTGCCGTATTTTAGTTCCACGCGGGCTTCGGAGCCATTGTCGTAGATGAGTTTGGCGCGCAGGAGCAGGCTGCCAAAACTTGCATCCGCCACGGGACTGACCACCGTGCCTACGCTCAAAAACGCGCCGGATTCAAGCACCTGAACGGGCAGAATGCTGTTTTGCGAGGCGGCTGCGCCAAGCAAAGGCAGCAGGTTGTTTTGGTCGAGTATCACGGTTGTCACACCGACGGGCTGCAAGCCATCGAGCAGCAGCAGCAGCGCCAAACCGGGCTTTGCCGAGTTGCTCAACACGCCGCCGCCCGCAAGAATCGGCTCAAACAGCGGGGTGAGGTTCGGTTTAATTCTTGCGGCATTTTGAGGGAAGTCGCGCCGCGCGGCTTGCATTGCAAGGAAAAGCGCCTGACGGGCAACAGAATACGCCATTGCCAAATCTTCCGGCGTGGCGGCAATTGCGGAGGGGTACAATGATTTTTGGTACAAGTAATCGCGCAGGACGCCGGTGGAAATATCCAACGCGGACCAGCGCAAAATATCTTCGAGGGTGGTGTATTTGAGCAGAGCGGGCAGGTTTTCGCCCAAGCCAAACTGCGGGTAAATATTCAGCGTGGCTTTGTTTTGAAACCCTGCGGAGATGATTGCGGCGGACGCGCCAAGGTCCACGCTTAAGATGCCTTTATTTGAGGCATATACTTTTGCAAGGAAGCGCACCATGCGCCCGGTGGCGTAACCGGTTGGCAGCAGATGTCCGCCGGACCAAAGGTTGAGCGTATCCACGCCATGCACCTGACGTTGACGGATTTTGAGGTAAATTTGCGCCAGCTCGCTTTGCGCGGGGTCGAGGTCTTCGGTTTCAAGCGAGGGGCGCACATTGGGGCTGAAATGCAAACCGGCGGTGTGTTCGCCAAGCATTTGGCTCACGTCGTCGGCGAGTTTTTCGTTTCCGGCAAACAGCACAAAGGGACGTTTTTCTTCGGGCATGAGGAAGCTTGCCAAGCCGATGGGTTCAAGCAGTTTGTGAACGGAGCGCGATGCGCCGCCGTCCGTTCCGCCGGTGACGATAATCAGTTCCGGTCTGGCGCGCAGGATGCTGTCAATCTGCTGGTCGGGTTTGCGCGGGTCGCCCATGTCGAGGGTTTCGACAATCCGCGCATAAGTGGATTCGGCAAGGCGGCGCGCGCTTTCAAGCGAGACTTCTTTAAGCAAGCCCGCCACCACCACGCGAATCGCCGGTCCAGCCGACATGGTGACGACAAGCGCATCCACGCCTGTGCCGTTGGGCTGCGAGGGCGTAATCAGGTTGCGGCTGGCGTCCAAAAATGTTTTGCCGACAATGCCTTGCAAAGATTGAATGGCGTTGCGCGCGCCTTCGCTGGCATCCTTAAACGGCGCTTCCACAGTGGAAGGGGCGGAGCCGGAAGCAACAAAGCGGTATTCGCCTTCCACCACGTCAAACAACACGGCGCGCGTGGCAGCGGCGCCAATATCCAATGCGAGCAGAGAGTTGCCGTCCACTAATGAAGAAGGCATATTACAGGAAACTCCCGATAAAATTGATGAGGGCGTTCAGCCGTTCAATGAGCGCCGTAAGCGATGCGGAGAACAAACCGGCAAACAGCGCGCCAAGCGTAATGCCGATGAAGATGCGCCCAACCCACGCCATGAGCTCCACCAAACCCATGCGGCGCAGCGTTCCGTCTTTTTTGTTTGGTTTTGCGCCAAAGTGAAAATACGCCAATGAGAAAACAACGCCTGCGAGAATGAGCGCGCCGTTGAAAAGCGCCTCAACGGGGTTGATGCCGCGCGCGGCGGCGGCGTTCATGTCAAAGAGGTTGATGGTTGCCATCACCTGCGGAAGGAGCGTGCCGGAGACGGCGCCCGCGATGGTCACTGCTGCGCCAATGCCGACCAAAAACGCCATGGCGATGCTTCCCAAGCCAGCCAGCCGCGGGGAGACTTTCATTAAAATTAAGACAGCCAAAAACAGCGGCACAATCAGCAGCATGTCTTCGCCGCGCATCAGGGGGGCAATCAGGCGCGGGTATAACACCTGCCAGAATGCAATGGCGGCAATGTAACCGGCGGAAACGCCGACAAAAATATAAGCGCCGATGCGAAAGAGGGGGTTATCACCGATGACGTAACTGAAAATAAAAATGGTGAAAAGAAAACCAAGCGCGCCGGTGATTAAGTCAAGTGGGATG
>DAOTZP010000208.1:0-1920 GCA_034434265.1 Anaerolineales bacterium
TAGACAATCACGCAAAACACGGGTAAGATATTCGCTATTGTATCACTCGCTCATCTATAACTTGTAACTTGTAACTTGTAACCCGTAACTTGTAACCCATAACCCGTAACCTAAAACCCCCATGCGCCTAAAAGCAGATTTAACCCTCCTCATCGTATCCATCATCTGGGGCTCGGCATTTGTCGCCCAGCGAGTCGCCGGTCAAATGGGAAGTGTGTACTACTTTAACGCCGCGCGTTATCTTCTCGCCGCGCTGGTTGTGCTTCCGTTTGCCTTGCGCGTAGGCAGTTCAAAAAATTTACAACGCAAAACCATTCCCGGCTGGCTTGCCTCTTTCCCCCGCGAACAATATCAGTGGATGGTTATTGCCGGATTTTTGCTCTTTCTTGGCAGCGCCCTGCAGCAGGCTGGCATGGTCTATACCACTGCAGGCAACGCGGGATTTATCACCAGCCTGTATGTTGTTCTCATTCCCATTGCCTTGTTTATCTTTTGGAAGGAAAAGCCGCACTGGCTTTCCATCCTCGCGGTGGGGGTGGCGGGCGTGGGCGCGTTTTTGCTTTCCACCGGCGGCAAGTTTGAAATCCACGCGCGCGGCGACCTGCTTGAATTAATCGGCGCGTTATTTTGGACGTTTCACGTCATTGTGCTTGGCAAGTTCGCTTCCAAATTTGAATCCATGTCCTTCTCGGTGGGGCAGTTGTTCATGTGCGGAATGTTGAATCTCGGCTTTGCCGTGTTTGTCGAGCCGCCCATGCCATTCGACTGGTCATTGATGGGCGCAATTGTCTATACCGCGCTCTTTTCGCTTGGGCTGTGTTATACCCTGCAAGTCTGGGCGCAGCGTCATTCCCCGCCTGCCGATGCCGCGCTGATTTTAAGTCTCGAATCCGTGTTTGCCGTTATTTCAGGCTGGGTCCTGCTGGATGAAAAACTCGCCGCAATTCAAATCATTGGATGCGCGCTCATTTTCCTTGCCGTCATTCTCTCGCAACTGAAAGAGTGGACCTCATTTGACCACCAACATCTTGTCGAAGGACGATAATATTTATGACCGGGAACTTACTCGAAGAACTCGACCTTTCCTTTCATCCGCTCACGCGCAAACTATGGCGCGATTTTGAAATTCTCTTCGGCGAGCGCGGCGCATGTGGCGGATGCTGGTGCATGTATTGGAAACTGCGTGGACGCGAGTTTGAAGAAGCCAAAGGCGATGTGGCGCGTCAAATGCACAAATCCATCATTGATTCAAAAACCGTCACAGGCTTGCTCGCCTACTCCGAAGGCTACCCCATCGGCTGGATTGCAGTCGAGCCGCGCGGCGCGTACCCAAAACTCGCCCACTCCAAAATCCTCAGCCCGGTGGATGAAAAAGAAGTCTGGTCTATTCCATGTTTGTTTATAGAGAAAAAACACCGCCGCAAGGGAATCTCCATCGAATTAATCAAAGCCGCGCTAAGTTACGTCCAATCACAGGGCGGAAGAATCGTCGAAGCATACCCGGTTGAGACGGCGCAAAATCAATCGGACGCATTTATCTTCACCGGCGCTGCATCCGCCTTTCGCAAAGCAGGCTTTATCGAAGTTGCCCGCCGCAGCCCCGCCCGCCCGATAATGAGATATATGATTGACGGCAGGGGTGAGGGAATATGACCGTTCGCCCGCCTTCCAAATCGCTCACCGCGCGCGATTATCTCTTCATCTTTTTTGCCGCGTTCATTTTTATCCTCGTCTCCTCCGCGCTCATCACGCTCAACCGCGCCCTTCCCGGCGGCGGGGAATTTTACATGCACTGGGTTGGCGCGCGGCTTTACATCTTTGAAAAAATAGACCCGTACAGCGCATCCACGCCAAACGAAGTGCAAAAACTGGTCTATGAACGCCCCGCGCAAAAAGGCGAAGAACCCTACATCCTCGATA